>NZ_VPCG01000015.1:0-70628 GCF_013418355.1 Acinetobacter sp. YH12151
TAAATCCTATAGAACAGATGTGGGCATGGGTTAAACGTAAGCGTAAAGAATGGTTGATCGACTCAGTCGATGAATTATTTCGAGTTTTTTTCGAATCCTGTATGGATAATAAAGTAGTTTGACTATATGTCCACCGAAGCAGTTCGGTTGAAAGTTCTGGCCTGCCAGTTTTAGGTTATTTAATGGAAAATCAATTAAGGTGGGGTTTTTGATTTCACTTACGTCTAGAGAACCACCAGCAATACACCCACTAATAATACCACCACAAATACGAATGTTATTTGTTAAATCGTGATTAATCCCGGCGATAGTTTGTTTTAATACAGCATCGGTAATCTGCACTTTATCCGTTGGAGAAATACTGCCTAAATCCACTTCATCTTCCATAGACATCCACCACCCTTGGTTAGCTCCCACAGCTGCACCTGGCCATAAAATCTTTTGTGATTGCAGCGATAATGATGCAGGGTTATTCAAATATAAGGCGTGAATTAGACCAAGGTTTTGATTTACCGTAATATCTGTTTTTAGACCTGTTAAATACCCTGTAATTTCTTTATCAAGATTTAATAGCCCCCCTAAAAGCTGTGCTTCTAATGGACCATTAAAGTCGATTCGATCAACTGTCCCTGTACCTTTTAACACCACCTCTTTCATACGAGTACCTGAAACAATGGTAGCAGGGATAGTAAAAGGTGCAGTTGATTCCTGCAAAGTAAAACTATAATCATCTGATTTATAATGTAAATCGAGAGGTAAAGTTAAACTACCTAATTTCCCTCTCACAGTACCTTCAATCATTTGACCTGTGGCTGCATAATCCATAATACGAGAAGCTGTATTCGCCACACCGGATGCTGCTTTAGTCTTCATATACCCACTGAAACTGTTAATACCGTTGGGTGTATTGCTATTTTCAGTACCTAAAGTCAAAAGACCCTGAATTTTTTCAGCACTCAAGCGAAAGCCCAGTACTTCACGAGTAGATGCCTGATTTGGATTTTTAATTGCAAATTGAAGAAATGGATTGGTAATCAATGCTGAACTGCCTGCACGATCATTGGATGTATAGTTCGAATTCGTAGGCAGCCCACTTAGAGCAATATGATCAATATCAATATCACAGCCTGTCGCACCATTAATACCTCCACAACCAAGTTGTAGCTTTTTGATATTGGTATTGATCTCCATCTCGGCTTCTAATCCTAATTTATAAAATGAAATATTGGACTGATCATAGTTAGTACCAAGATCATCGGCTTGGTTATAACCTCTCTGTACTTCCATCGAAAGAAGTGCCTGACCTTCCACATCGGACAGCTCTTCATCATTTAAGGTAGTCATTGCAAAACTGTATGGTGTAAACACACACATTCCTACAACCATACTACTCAAAAGTGCTTTTTTCATTTTATCGTCCTTATATTCTTATTAGCGTGGCGTGATACCCATTGTGCTGCGCAAAGTACCGCCAGTAATAGCAATACTTGCCATGTTTTGCATATTGCCATTGGTCGCCATCGCAAAATTGGTTTTAAATGGTGTCGCGATATTATTTTCATAATTGAGTTTGACTTGATTATCCAACGTTACGGTATCAGCACTGACACGAACTTTCCCATTAACACCCAAATGACCTTCCATCCGGTTAAAGTTGATCGAAGAAACGTTTAATGCTCCTGTTGTTAAATCAATATCTTCATTGGAGATACTAAAGTAGCTACCCAGATTAGCTTTATCTGCACTTTCTTCTGATGTGAGTGGCCTAAATTTAAAGTTTGCATCAAATGACAAAAAGTTGGTATCTGATGAACTTGCGGTTGGATCTATCCCAGGAATAATCAGAAGCTCACCATTTCCATCGAGCTTAAAGGCAATATTGGTCAGTACATCATCACGTTTAGAAAAATTATCGTGAGGCACATAGCCTCCGCATTTACTGACTGATGCAGTGCTACAGTTATATTTAGATCCTGGTAATTGCCCCATTGCGAGCTCTGCTTTTGCTGCAATCAGTAATTTATCGGCACGAATATAAATCCCTTCATCTTCATAGCCAATAATCCCTTCAGATTTAATTAAAGCATCGATATTTCTAAAGCCTGCATAATAGTTAACAGCTTCACCCTGTACACCGTCCTGACCATCAATCAATATAATTGAAGTTGTACTTGGCAAACCGGTTTTCTTGTCGACCCCGTATCCTTCAGTAGAGGCCATGATGTTATAAGCAATTGCCTGCTTATTATCTGTTCCATAAGTTGTTCCAGACAATGCGACATTGGCATTTAAATTATAAATAGGAATACCAATCCCCCATGAACCGCCATCCCCACCAAGTTCTGTCAAGGAATTATCTGAAATAAAACGTGCTTTCGCAGCAATTGACTGAAAGTCCATTCCTCGTACTGCAATAAGAGCAAAATCCTCTCCATCTCCTGCTGTACTCAATGTCTGTTTCAGTACATCACTACTATGCCCCAAGGTTTTTCGCATATTTTCATTGATGATAAAATCGAGACTTTTAGCCGTAATAGTATTTATATAAATATCACCAAAATCGATATAGGCATTTTTACCATGTAAATTTCCATCAGCATTCCGTGTTGTCAGGGGTCTAATATTGGAGAATTGGACTGCATAGCTTCCATGGCCAGTATGACCAATTTCAAGCACGGTAGGTGCCATGTTGCTTGGGTGACCACTAGCAGCACCAGTAAAGTCGGCAGATAAGCCCAGATGCAACCCCCCTTCACCCACCAGATCGCTATATCCTGCTGCAGTTTTGTCTTGACGCTGTAAAACACCATTTAACTTGTTACTTACATCAAAAGTACCAATCTGGGTTTGACCGGCATTCATGGATAATCTGGCATTGGTCACCGCACCTGAAGCCCCAAGACGCATAATATTTTTACGTTCGTTATTTGGCGTGTTATAACGCAAGTCAATATTAACGCCAGGATTGGTGGGATTAACCCGGCCAACAGCAATATCAGTGGTATCTTCAACACGTTTCAAATCCACGTAATGGTCTTGATTGCCATTTCGGGTGGTGAGTACAACACCTTCATTGGGGTCAATGTACATATAGCCCTGACCCGCAAAATTAAAGTTAAAGTCATTTAAAATCAGGCTATTTTCACCTAGTTTATGACTAATGGTGGCATTTTTAAGTTGAAAGTCGATACTGGCAATTGCTTCTTTATTAAATAAACCTGCAGTAGTTTGTAATAGAACACTAAGCGGCGTAGAGGTACTAATCCCTAATGCACCCAGACTTTGACTAGATTGTACGCCAGCAGTCCGAATACTATTCGCAGACTGGCTACATGGATTGGTCGTACAGGCTGTCTTTACCAGTTTTAAATCTGCAGTGGCTTGAAATGGTGAAACACTTGCAGCAAGCCGAAGTCCTGCCCCTTGTGAAGTAGCACCTACATCTATTTCAAGTTGACTAATAATTGGCTTATTATCTTTTCCAATAATTTCAACATTATGTAGACCTAAACCCATTTTTGGTACTGGCATCTGGATTGGGATCATACCAATTGACTTGAGCAATGTTGGCTTTAGAAATTTCATGAGTAATCACCATACCATCTTGTCCAGTGACTTCGCTCAATTCCTGCTCTTCAATGGTTTCAAGTGCATAAGCTTGCTGTATAAGACACATGCATACTGTTAGTAACTTCAACTTTATTGTTGTTTTTTTCATTTTTATATCCTTATGCTGTACTTGACGCTGCAATTAACAACGACTTTGTGCCCCACCTGTACAGTTATAACCAAATATTTTCAAATTACCGGACATATGCAGATTTCCATGAATATTCAATCCCATAAAACCTTTTTCAGCCCCCTTATCAAATGAAGGCACATCTTGTGTCGAGGTAGAAAAACCGCCTTCGGTATTATAGGTGCGTGCTGTATAAGTGTCATAAGCACTTGTATTGGCATAACCTTCTAGTGCACCACCCCCTGTACCCGTTTCAATCGACACTGTACTGAAACCCAAATTTCTGATTTTCAAAGGTTTGTCATCATAAAAGCTGACTTTCATCGCTGTTTGCGGTTCATTACGATGATTAATGATGGTTGTTCCATCGATAGAAAACTTGTCAATCTGAATCGTGCCCTGAATACCTTTAAATACTAACCATTTTTTATTCCCATTGGCATCGACATGATTATTTGGGGCTATTGCCAAACGGCAAAACTGTTTTGTTGCACCACATGTTGTCGGATCTAAAACATAAAATACTTCTAGTGGATTATCATTTCCATCAAGTCGAGAAATTGTATCTTTGGTTAAATCTGTGGCGTAAATATGATTTAAGGATAAAGTCCAGTTAAGGTCTGCTCCGCCCTGTCCTACTGTCTCAGTTAACTCTTGCTGATTAAGGACTTCCAATCCGGCTTGACTAAGCATAGAGGTACATATTAATGCGCAGAAGGTCAATAATTTGGACATTTTTATACTCCCTTACAGACCAGTTGTTCTAATTTTTAAATGCTGAATCAGCACGCCATCAATGACTGCAGACCCAAAATTCTTACTTATACCATCAGTACTCTTAAATACGACTCCCGTGGAGTTGGGGCCATCCTTGGCGCGCAGCAAATTTGTTCCTGAGATGCGCTCTGTAGTCCCTATTGAGATGCTGCTGTGAGTCGCATTACGCCCTTGATAAAGTGCGGCAGTATCTGTAGCATTATTTTTAATCGGTGTACCACAACTATAGACATTACAGGTAGAGCCTTTTAATTCAGCTTCTCCTAGCCCGCCTCCATAATTCTGATAAATTTGATTATAAATAGAAGAAATATTAGGAATACGGGTCACTTCTAAAATAATATTATTGTTTTCTGAACCGACCACGAAAGGCTGATACATATTACCGAGCACAAGGTTAATATTTGGACTATATAAATATAAACCTTCAGAATCATGAAATATGGGAGCCACACTCCCGTTCAAGGCCGGGGTTGGGCCATCACCATCAAGTGTATCCGTTTTCGCTGCAGTACTTAAACGAATACCTTTATAATCCAGATTAGTATCTGTTTTACTTAAGTTTTCAGGATTATCATTGGTATTTAAACGAATAATACTCGCCATACCTAAAGTTTGATTATAGTCTTTATTGTCAGATTCTAAGGTTTGGAATAAGCGGACTTGAGAACCATTGAAACTCAGGCCATTGGCAACAAATTGGGTTCTTAATCGGTAATCTATATCAAGTCCTGATATTGGCCCACCTGTTATAGGATCTACAAGATTAGAGGAGTCAAGCGCGCGCGCAAAAATATCGCTCCACAAGCCCAGCTTGATATTATTATCACTTTCGACCCCTGCAATTGGACTTAATGGGGCTTCCAAAGCAATATATCCTACATCTTTCGCAGCGTCCTTAAACTGTTTGACGTTTTCAGTTCCTGCCCGGAATAACCAAGGATTATCTGCAGATCCCCAGCTAAAACTCTGATTACTGTATCGCGTGCTCAGCGAGTCACCACTTTTTGATAATGCCAGGCCATAAATGAAAACATCTGCTTTTGTTCTTAATTTTACTACGCTTGCTTTAGCAGCTTCTTCCTCGGCAATTTTAGTCGCTTCTTTAACAAGCAACTGATATAGCTCTAATCTTTTCTTTTCTGCCTCGGGTGCTGCAAGTGCATCCGCTTCAACTTTCGCCTGCAATTTACCTGCATCTGTTTTCTGAGTAATCTGTGACTGTATATATGCAGCCACCGTTGGGTCTATAACACTGGTTCTTCCACTCGTACCAAATTGCGTGGTCTGAAGGAATGGAGAATTTGGAATCGTTACCCCAGCACGATTACCGTAAAGCAACTCAATCATTTCACGGGTATTTGCCTCTGCATATTCTTTAGATTTATTTGGTCTTAATGGTGTTAGTGAATGTCGAGTTGTCCCATCATTTACAATTTCGTAATTAATACCTGGTGAGGTATTCCCTGCACCATTATAATAATCATCATAACGCTGATCATAATACTGTTGCATCAGTGGTGAATCATAATATGCTTGAACAAGTTGAGAACGAAGTTCAGGTTGTTTCGCTTCTTCGGTTGCTCTGATATCCTTTGTATATCTAGTCTCTAACTCACTGTATTTAGGTGTAAAAATAGAATCATAAGTGGTTTTGTAAATTGTAGCGTAACCTGTTGAAGCTTGAGCTCCCAAATAAGCATTGGTATATGCTAAATCATATGTTTTATTATAAATTCGCTCCCCTAGCTTTTCATAGTTTTCACCAGTTGGAATAATGCGAATAAAACCCGTATCCGCCTGTCCCGGATTTTCAATACCTCTGGCATAACTGGAACCAGCAGAAATATCTTTAGGGCCTTGAAACACCATTTTAAAATCATCAAGTACGAGCGCAACCCCCTCACCCGTGGTGTCAGAAAGAGAAGAATCTGATAATTCCTGCATCGCATGCGCAGAAGGCAACAGGATTAAACCAATTGTCATTGCTAAATAATTTTTGCGAAATTTAAATAGATCTTTTATCTGAGTCATCTCACTCTTTCCTTTTTATCCGATGCTCCGCATCTTTATGTTTCAGCTTCCCAGCCGCTACATTTTGTTTTTTATGATGCATTGCATCTTTTTTATGGTTATTCGGAATCTATTATGCTGACTTTTAATTTAGATGCCAAAGCCAATTAGGCGAAAAATCGCAGTTTCCGATGAATGAAAATTTCAAAAAAATAAACGGGACATAAAGTCCCGTTATTCAATACGTTAAAGCATTAGGTCTTCGGCAAAGTAACGCCGGTCTGCCCCTGATATTTACCACCACGATCTTTATATGAGGTTTCACAAACTTCATCAGATTCAAAAAACAGCATTTGCGCCACACCCTCACCGGCATAAATACGCGCAGGAAGATTAGTGGTATTTGAAAACTCTAAAGTGACGTGTCCTTCCCACTCTGGCTCAAGCGGAGTGACGTTGACAATGATGCCACAACGCGCATAAGTAGATTTGCCCAGGCACACGGTCAAGACATTACGTGGAATGCGGAAATATTCGATGGTACGGGCCAAAGCAAAGGAGTTCGGCGGAATGATACAAACATCCGACTCAATATCAATAAAGCTGCGTTCATCAAAGTTCTTCGGATCTACAATTGCAGAATGCACATTGGTGAATACTTTAAATTCACGTGCACAGCGCACGTCATAACCATAGCTGGATACGCCATACGAAATCAGCTTTTGACCATTTTCATCCAAACGTACCTGGTTTTCTGCATACGGTTCAATCATGCCGTGTTTTTCGCTCATTTCGCGAATCCAACGATCAGACTTAATTGCCATTGATATAATCCAAAAATCTTAAAAACAAGTTATTGCGACGTACTTTAACTGAAATTGACACTAATGAAAATAAGTGAAAGTCTTAGAGCTCAAGTTACCAAAAAATTGCTGATTGGGATCAGCTTATAAACTTAAAAGTGCAGAATAACTTAAAGGAATAGAAAAGCTCATTAACACCAGTGATGCGGTTTTTTGCAGGTTTTTTTGATTGAGCCAGCGACTGTTTTTTCTAGCCAGTATTGAGCCGAGGAAAGTCCAGAAGAATGCAATCGGAATCAGCAAAACCAGGAATACTAACATATGAGTCACATAGTGCTGACTGCTTTTCCAGACAATCACCGGAAAGATCGCTGAAGCAAATAAAAGTGCTTTAGGATTTAACAAGGTTGCCAGAAATAGTTCTCGTGCACGAATCGAGACATTTTCAAAATTTTCACTGAGTTCTGCCGTGCGCCATAATTTCACAGCCAGAAAAAGGATATAGCCGGCACTAAACAGCTTGAGAATGGTCGGCAAAAGCGGAAGATGAACGGAAATTTTTCCGATCAGAATGCCCCAAAAGCTAATGGCAATCAGATAGCCAAAGGCTTCAGCAGGAATTAAACGAAATGTTTTTTTAAATCCGACCTGTATGCCTGAAGATGCCAATAAGGTATTGGTTGGGCCTGGTGTTAAAAGAATGGTTGCCACTAAACCAATAAAAAACCATGAAATCATAGTTTGACCTCGCTCTAATCCGCGTAGCATAGAATAGTTCGGTCAATGCTGCAAAAAAATAATTGTAAGAGAACATATAATCAGAATTCACACTGAATTAAATCAATTTAATTCAATCACTTGAAACCATTTTGGGAACCAATACGCAACAGTCATTTCAGTCAATTTTCTTAATTTAAAGCTGTTTATTTCCGTGAATTATTAATAAAAAAGCCCTAACTTGAATTAGGGCTTAAATATGTGAACTCTCTATTTAATGGGTCAATTAGAAAATTCGGCTCTGATCTTTTTCGGCCTTAGGTAGCTGCGCTGCAATTTTTTCTGCAATCAGCATATAGCTTTCGGCTGCATCATCTCCGGCAATGACTGAAGGTGTGCCAGCATCGGCATTTTCACGAATTTCAGCATCTAAAGGTAAGCGACCCAATAATGGAATATGATATTGCTCAGACAGTTTATCTCCACCGCCTGTGCCAAAAATCTGTTCTTCAAAACCACAATTTGAACAGATATGGGTCGACATATTTTCAATCACGCCCATGATCGGAATTTGCACACGGTTAAACAGTTCAATGCCTTTGGTCGCATCGAGTAGGGCCACGTTTTGTGGTGTGGTGACAATCACTGCCCCGGTTACCGGAATGCGCTGTGCCAACGTCAACTGGATATCCCCTGTACCGGGTGGCATATCAATCATCAGAACATCAAGATCTGGCCATAAGGTCTGGTTAAATAATTGCATCAATGCACCGGTGGCTTTCGGTCCACGCCAAGCCACTGGAGTATTGTGATCACCAGTTAAATGGCCAATCGATAACACTGCCATTCCATAGGCTTCGATAGGGACAAACTGTTCCGCTTCGATCATCGGCGTTTTGCCCGCATTACCGAGCATGGTCGGAATACTCGGACCATAAATATCGGCATCCAGCACACCGACCTTTAAGCCTAATTTTTGCAGAGCCAGTGCCAGATTCACTGTAGTCGTCGATTTACCTACACCGCCCTTGCCGGATGACACCAGAATCACATTTTGAATACGTGGATGTTTTGGTACATCACGTTGCTGAGGTGCAGCTTTTTGAATCGGTGGATTATTGGGATCAGCTTCTTCTTGTTTTGCAGGCTGGGCGGAGGCATCCACCACAGGGGGAAGATTGGGTTTTGCTTCTGCTTTAGGCTGACTGGAACAGCTTTCACCTTTGGCATGCTTATGCCCGCAGCCATCCGATTTATGACTTTTAGGCCCAGTTTTTTGCTGAATCACATGCATATTCAGTTCTTGAATACCACATTTTTGCAAAGCTTGCGCCAGTTCATCATGGATTTGTTGCAGATCTTGTTTTTCTTCAGGATAAGTATTTAAGGTGATTTGTAGGATCTCAGCTTGAACATTGACCTGAGTAATACGCTGTTTGAGCGGATCATTTGAATTTGGCAACAGATAGTTTTGCAATACTTTTTGCACAGCTTCTTCGTTCACCTCCTGCGAAGGTGAAAAGACCGATTTGAGCGAAGAAAGCCACGACATAGGTTACTCCAAAACTATAGATAGATATCCGAATGGCATAGTTTAACGGGGTTTTCGCTTAAGGTTAAGCACTCTGCCGAGAAGATCGAGGAGATATCTGCAATTTCCAACCATTTTACTTGGTTTTGTTGGATTGTAGCGGATAGGCATGCTAAAAGTGAATCAATCAAAGTAAAGCCAACTGGATTCTTTTTGATGTGAAAAGAATTTTTATTGATTTTAGGTGTAGCAAGCCACTTTAACCTTCTTTGATTAAAGTGGCTCTACAATAATCACAGTCTATTTATGATTTTTATTATTTTCAGACTTGTGCTGCTGATCCTTGGCATTTTTATCCTGATCTTCTTTAGATTCACTCTTGTCAGACTGACCTGATTTCGATTCTGAATTTTGAGCTTTAGCATCTTTTTGCTGATCAGAATCATTGCCCTGAGATTGATTTTCTTTCATTTTATTCATGCTATCAGTTGCCATCTGTTTCAGCTCACCCAGCTTGGTAGAGGCTTCACTGACTAACTCAGTAATCTTCTGTTTTGTATCTTCAAACTTATGTACAGCCTCATCTTTTAAATTGGCCATGCTTGCCTGTTGATCGGTCTGAGCTTCTTTAGCATTTTGTTTATCTGACTGATTCGATGATTTATCTTCAGTGCTATGATCAGCTTTTGCCTTTTTTGCGTCATCTGAACCTTGATCATCATTTTTCTGGCCGTTGGACTTGCCATGTTTTAGCTCATTCAGAAGTTTTTCGCCTTTTTGTAATAGCTCCTCACCAATCGCAATGGCCTTCGCTTTTAAATCATCCATCTTAAAGCTTTCAGTTTTGTTATCTGATTGCTCATTTTTTGAATCATCTTTTTGATCAGATGGCTGCTCTTTAGAGTCTTTATCCTTCGATTCCGAGTCAGCGCCTGTATCTTTAGAGTTTTGTTTGCTATCAGAATTTTCATCAGTCTGGTGTGGCTTTGTATCTTGTGTATCATGCGACTGATTGTGCTTCTGGTCATTCTGGTTTTGCTTTTGCTCTTCTTTGGCTTTCTGATTTAATTGTTTCTCATGTTGTTCTTTGTCTTGATTTTGCTTTGAACTATTGCTCTGGTTCTGCTGAGTCATGAGGTACCCTCCTTAGGCATATCATATAAACAATCGGCCATTTTTTAGCACAAAGCGTGGGGGCAAATTGGGCGCAGTAAGCAAACTGCAACAAAGCCTGTACATGTTGTTGCTATTGTTTGCAGTCTGTAGCATGAGCTGCGCCCAATCAGTATTGCAAAGTCAATAATCCAACTCTTTTGGATTCTGGCGATTCAAGTCCATCGATTACTTGGGGTTTCGACAAAGTCTGGCTTGGTAAGCCTGTCAGCACATTTTCTTTGGCTGCCCAATTCAAATGCCGTCATAGCATAATGTCCAAAGCCAAAGAGTCAGTGTTGCCAATTCACATCAGATGTTTATAGGATGCAAATGCATCAGGAGATATTATTTCAAGTCAGACACGCAAGGTGCTCATAAAGCTGACCGCAGAGAACAACCAGATCAACAGAATGAAGCTGCGTGCTTGATTGAAGTTGTCGACATCTGTGCCATGTAGCATGTTATGACGGCTCATGGTCACATTCGAGCTTGAATCCATTTTATAGGCAGCAAGTTCAGCAAAATACGGATTCAGTTCAATCGCAATTTTAGACTTATGCCACAGGCTTTTAATTTCATTGCCTTTTAAACCCGGTACGATTTTATAGACATCGACAAACTTGGTGCCATTTTGCTTGAGGAAACCTGCTTTGATCAGGATATCTGTCAAAATACCTTCGAGCTGCGCATAAACATTTGGAATACAACCGCTGTAAAAGCCAAGTTTGTACATTTTCAAGCTTTCAAGCAGCACCAAACGGCGCTTGGCTTTGATGTCTTCATCAATCTCTAAGGCATCAAAGGCTTTCAGCATTTCAGTTTGGAAATATTCGCTATTGATCATATCGAGTAGCTTAAATTGCTCAATATCTTCAAACTGGTGAATGGCCGGCCAAAAATGCATCAAATTTAAAGCATCATTGGCAAACTTCGCGCCAATCGGTTGATCGAGCTGATCTGCCAGTACTTGGAAATAAGCATCTTGCGCGACTAAACCCGATAAGTTTTTGATTAAAAGTGTATGTTCATCTGCCGAGATGTCTTCAAGATAAGCTTCTGCATCTTTTAAAATCTGACTGCCCAACTGTTTTTGACTCGCTGCATTTTGTTTAATACGCGTGACAGGTTGGTCAAAATCAAAATCATCTTCGTCAATCATGGTTTTCTAGCTCAAAGCTTTTAGATCAATGGCCTATTATCACTGTTATTGGCAACGCAATATAGGGAAATCTACATTTCCAAGACATTCTGTAAATACAAAGACCTTTCGACACGAATTCGCGGTGAAATGGAATTGATTCGCTTAAAGGATTGCTTTGTATTCGGACCTGCATCAGGTAAAATCATCCACCTTGCATAATATACGAATGAGAGAGTCATATCCGTGCGTAATATCTTAGTCACTAACGCCCTTCCATACGCCAATGGCCCGATTCATATGGGTCACCTACTCGGTTATATCCAAGCTGATATTTGGGTACGTGCGATGCGTGCAATGGGTCATGATGTGACTTATGTCTGCGCGGACGATGCTCACGGCACAGCCATCATGTTACGTGCTGAAGCCAACGGAATTTCACCGGAAGCACAAATTGCCAACGTGCAAAAAGAACATATCCGTGATTTTGACGGTTTTGCGGTGCACTTCGATCATTATGATTCTACCCATAGCGATACCAACCGTGCACGTGCATCTGAAATCTATCTCAAAAACCGTGATGCCGGCAATATCGCGGTTCGTCCTGTCACCCAGCTTTTCGATCCTGAAAAAGGCATGTTCCTCTCCGACCGTTTCATTAAAGGCACCTGCCCGAAATGTAAAGTAGAAGATCAATATGGCGATTCATGTGAAGTTTGCGGTGCAACTTATAATGCAACCGAATTATTGAACCCACATTCGACTTTAAGCGGTGCAACACCTGTCGAAAAATCATCTGACCATTACTTCTTTAAGTTGCCGAATTTTGGTGAATACCTACAAAAATGGACACGTGATGAAGGCCGCTTACCGGTCTCGATTGCCAACAAATTAGATGAATGGTTTGAAAATGGCCTGAACGATTGGGATATCTCGCGTGATGCGCCATATTTCGGTTTTGAAATTCCAGACGCACCCAACAAATACTTTTACGTGTGGGTCGATGCGCCAATTGGCTACATGTCGAGTTTTGAAAACTATATCAAAACCAAACGTCCTGATTTAAGCTTTGATGACTACTGGAAAAAAGATTCTAAAAATGAGGTGTATCACTTCATTGGTAAAGACATTGTGTATTTCCATGCGCTGTTCTGGCCGGCAATGCTAGAAGGTGCTAACTACCGTACGCCATCAGGGTTATTTGTAAACGGTTTCTTGACTGTAAATGGTCAGAAAATGTCGAAATCTCGTGGCACATTTATTAAAGCAGAAACCTATTTAGAACATTTAAACCCTGAATATTTACGCTACTACTTCGCGTCGAAACTTTCGGATAAAGTTGAAGATTCTGACTTGAATCTGGATGATTTTGTGCAGAAAGTAAATTCTGACTTGGTTGGTAAAGTGGTCAACATTGCCAGCCGTTGTGCGAAGTTCATCAATACTAAATTTGACAATAAATTATCTGCAACTTGTGCAGAGCCTGAATTGGTTCAAAGCTTTATTGATGCGGGTGATTCAATCGCAGCGCAATATGAGTCACGTGAGTTCTCTGCTGCGATTCGTGAAATCATGGCACTTGCAGATAAAGCCAATCAATACATCGATGAGAAAAAGCCTTGGGCGCTGGCGAAGCAGGAAGGCCAGGAACAACAAGTACATGACGTATGTTCTGTCGGTATTAACCTGTTCCGTCAATTGGCTGTTTATTTGGCTCCGGTGTTGCCAACACTGGCGCAACAAGTTCAAGATTTCTTGCAATTAGAATCTTTCAACTTCGCTTCTCGTGAAACGATTCTGCTGGGTCATGAAATTGCATTGTTCCAACCATTGATGCAACGTGTAGATCCAAAAGCGGTTGCCGCCATGGTCGATGCATCTAAAGATTCTTTAGCTGCTCCTGCTGTTGAACCAGCTAAAGCTGAAAAGAAAAAAGAAAAGAAGGTCGAGAAGAAAGCTGAACCTAAAGTCGGTGAAGCTGAAATTATTGGCATCGAAGACTTTATGAAAGTTGACCTACGTGTGGCTGAAGTTCTTGAAGCAGCTATAGTTGAAGGTTCTGACAAGTTGCTTCAGTTGACTTTGAATGTTGGTGAAGCTGAACCACGTAATGTGTTTAGCGGTATTCGTGAGTTCTATCAACCTGAAGACCTTAAAGGCAAATTGGTGGTGATGGTGGCAAACCTTGCGCCACGCAAGATGCGTTTTGGTATTTCAAACGGAATGGTTTTAGCTGCGGGTAATGGCGATGGTGTTTGGGTGATTTCACCTGAATCGGGTGCTAAACCGGGTGATAAAGTTTCTTAAGTTTAGGTTTTAAGAAAAGAAAAGCCTCTACGTATGTAGGGGCTTTTTTATATCATCAGTTAAATTTAATTTCTTGATTTTTAATATTTTCAATATAAAATCAATGCGCTTTTTTATTCTTTTATAATTATTCGGGGTAAGCATGAAAAAATTATTAGTTTCAGTTCTAGCGATATCTACAATTGCATTTACAGGTTGTTCGGTACGTATGGCTGACATGACAGTTGCATCTACTAAAAATTACAACCTAAACTCAAACCAGTTTGTGAAAGGTGAACGTGTTAAAGGTGAAGATAAAGTTCCTGTGATTTTATTCCCACTTGGTATTCCTAACTTCAAAACAGCAGTAGATCGCGCAATTGAAAAAGATCGTTGTGCTGTTGCACTTTCTGATGTAGTAATTACTCAGCTTAATCAAGCATTTATTGTTGGCCAGATTGGCTATCGTGTAGAAGGTACTCAAGTGATTGACCGTTCTCAGCCTGAATGTGCTAAATAAGTTTTAAATATAAAAAAGCCTCTATTTCTAGAGGCTTTTTTATTGCTGGGTCACTTAGCCTTGCAACACAAATTCCCAAATCACATAGCCCAGTCCAAAGCCCAGTAGTGAATATAAGGTAATAATAAAAAATACAAAGCTGGCATTGTTTTTTCTTTTCCAAAAACTCATCGCGACACCCAAAGCTTGTTCGTAATACCCCATGTTAACGAGCTTTTCATAAAAAGTGAAATATATCTAAGCATTTTATTTATAATAATATTTTAATGAAAAACAAGTTCTTAAATTTCAAAAAATCAATATACAGATTCAGACTGAATTTTTAGTACAGATGCCAAATCGTCCTTCCTATTTTAAAAAATGGTAAATATATTCATATTCTTTTTTGCTGGCATCCGTGCTAATACATAGAATTGACTTTAATTACATAAGAATAGCCATGCAATACCTCACCGCTTCTCTCGTCATGTCATTGCTTGCTCTAGGCTCAATGGCGGGTATCTCTCAAACACATGCACAAACCGTTTCTAGCACCCAACAACAAAAACAGGTTCCCGGTTATTATCAACATAACTTCGGGGATTATCAGATTACTGCCCTGCTGGATGGTAGCAATTATCTGTCCAAAGCCTTATTTAAAGATATTCCAGCAGCCCAAGCCGATCAGATCTTGAAAAAATACTACGTCGATCAGGCCAAAGGCATCCAGACCTCCGTGAATGCCTTTCTGGTCAATACAGCCAAGAAACTGGTTCTGGTCGATAGCGGAACTTCAAGCTGTAATGGTCCACACCTAGGTTCAGTGTATTCCAATTTACAGGCTTCAGGGCATAAACCTGAACAGGTGAATGCCATCCTGCTCACGCATTTACATCCTGATCATGTTTGTGGCATCAGTAATAACGGCGTTGCCAATTTTCCTAATGCCAACATTTATGTGTCTCAAGCTGAACTGGATTTCTGGATGAATCCCAAAACGGTAGAAAAATTACCAAAAGCCAAGCAGGCAGGTTTTTTGGGCACAGTCGATAAAATCAAGAAAGCCATTGCACCCTATCAGGCCAAGAATCAGCTCAAAACCTTTAAAACTGGCGATAAAATCCATGCTTTCGATGTTATCAGTTCGGCTGGACATACACCGGGGCATTTTGGTTTTAGCTTAAAATCACAAGGTCAGCAGATGGTGTTTATTGGAGATATTGTGCACTCGCATACGCTTCAGTTTGATCGCCCACAGACCGGCGTTGACTTTGATGTCAATCCGAAAAAGGCAATTGAAACCCGTTTAAAATATTTTGCTGAATACGCGAAGAATGGTCAGACAGTGGCAGCACCACATTTACCATTTCCGGGAATTGGGCATGTCTATTCTAAAGATGCTAAAAGCTATCAATGGATTCCCTTGCATTTTAAAGATTAATTTCAAATGATCAGCCATCCCTTGGAAAGCTAGCAAGAATGATCACTTTCCAAGGATGAGGACTTCAACTGTTGAAACTATTTCATCCCGAAAATAAGTTTTAATCCGAGCACGGTCATCACCGCACCTGCTGCACGGTCAAACAATGCCTTAAACTTTAAATACACACGGCGTGGCTTTTCAGCAGAAAGTGCGACAGCCACGAGTGAGCACCAGCCAGCATCAATAAAAAAACATAAAATGGGCAAAGCAAAATAGAAATAGTTCGGAATTTCTTTTGGTAATAAGGCGGTAAAAATACTGGCCAGCACAATCGCAATTTTTGGATTCGACAACTGCGTGATTAAACCTGTGGTAAAAGCGCGACGTAAAGACATCTGTTTGGTAATGCTCGAATCTGCCTCAATCGGATCTTTGGCATGCTTAATAATTTTAAAAGCCAGCCAAAGTAAATATAGCCCCCCACAAATTTTTAAGGCCAGATAAGCCGACGGCACAGCCAGCAAAAATGCCTGCAAACCCAGTACTGCCAGCAAACCGAAAATTGCAGCACCTAGACCAGTCCCCAATGCAGTAAATAAACCATGTTTACGTGAAATCGCAATTGAATTTTTTGCCACATAAATAGAAGTCGGCCCGGGACTCATTGCACCTAACATCAGGGCAACAGCAATTGAGCCTAAAATCCAGAATGATTCCACGAGATAACCTGACTTAAAAATTGAAGGATTATTTTAAGCAAAAACCGAATCATTTGCTCTAAAAATTTCAGTATTGGTCAGGAATTTTAGTTACTGTAATGGCTTACTGTTTTAACTGATCCTGAGCAATGAATTGCGTGTCTAACAGTTGGTAATCCTGATCATGTACCGGTACACCACCAATAATCATGGTACGGGTCTCTGTTTTAGGCTTATTCATCGCATCATCACAACCCGACAAACTGAGCATTACACAAACCAAAACAGCATAGGACAATATTTTCATTATTCTACCCTCCTCAAGGGTTTCCTGTATTTAGATTAGCATCCCTGCTTAAATAATCAGCAGAATATTTGTGACATTCTGCGTCAATTTTTATCTCATGCCTGAAAATGACTTATTCTCAATCCCTGATCTTTACTGCTTTCGCTATAATGGCCGAATAACTGACTGTGTTAATTTTTATGTTTGCAGAGATTGCCCAAAATATTCCCGATCAACAGATTAATTTTCACGATATTATTTTAACAATACGTCGTCTGGATCTGGTACATCCGCAAATTTCAGGCAACAAGTTTTTTAAACTGAAATACAATTTTCTGGAAGCACAAAGACAGGGTTATCGGCAGATTCTCAGCTTTGGTGGTGCGTATTCCAATCATATTGCGGCCACTGCATTTGCCGCACAGCAGTTTGGTCTTCAGAGTGTGGGGATTATTCGGGGTGAGGAGCTGGCCCATCGACCACTCAATCCGACTTTAGCCACCGCACGGCAGTTGGGGATGCAGCTACATTTTGTCAGTCGTGAACACTATCGTCGCAAGCAACAGCCGGAATATCTAGCTGAACTCGCACAACAGTTTCCTGAGCATTATGTCATTCCTGAGGGTGGTACCAATACTTTGGCAATTCAGGGCTGTCGGGAGATTTTAACTCCGTCAGATACTCAGTTTGATGTGATTTGCTGTGCAGTCGGCACTGGCGGAACCATCACCGGTCTGATCGAAGCCAGTCAGGTGCATCAGCAGGTTTTGGGATTTTCAGCGCTGAAAGGTTCATTTTTAAAAAATGAAGTCGCCCAAATGACCAGGAAAACCAACTGGCATATTCTGGATGATTATTGCTGTGGCGGTTATGCCAAAACCAGCAATGCTCTCCTGCAGTTTATTCGGGATTTTGAAAGCCGGTTCTTGATTCCTTTAGAGCAGGTCTATACCGCTAAAATGTTAATGGGCATCTTTGATCTGATTGAGAAAGACTATTTTGCAGCAGGGTCTCAACTACTGGTCATTCATAGTGGCGGACTGCAAGGCCGTAATATTCCCTTTGGTTTTACAGCAACCTAAGCTTGAATCGGTTGATTGTTATTTAAGGCAATTAACCCTTTAACCAATCGGTAGATATGCCAGATAAAGACCAGAAACACGATCAGGAAGCCAATCAAAATCACAGTCAATAAGCCACCGACGATATAGCCTAGCAAACTGATCCAGAAGGTTTTAATTTGCCAGTCGACATGACTTTCCAGCCAGGTACCGCGCATTTCATCACGCTTGATATAATTCATCACAATCGCAATAAATGGAGTCAGACCAAGAAAAAATCCTAAAATATAAAGAATATAAGTAATGAGATTATATTGTTTTAAATCTTCCGCGCCTGCCATTCGCTTTTCCTTGTTATTATGTTTTTAGTTTGTACAAAAACTATGCATGAGTTTTAAGCAGCTTTCAAATATTTTATGTTTAAAATCCGCTGCAAATCTGCAATCACTGAACTGATTTTTCTGGAATAGAGAAAGCTGAAATAAAATTGTCTATAATGCTTCCCTTTTCTTCTCCCTTGAGTGTGTGATGTCTTCCAAGCAATACGATGTTCTAGTCATAGGTGCCGGTGCCTCAGGTTTAATGACGGCGTATATGGCTGCGCAACGTGGGCGTAAAGTCGTGGTGGTGGAAAAAGCCAACAAGGTTGGCAAAAAAATCCTGATGTCTGGCGGTGGTAAATGTAATTTCACCAATCTGGAAGTCGAACCCAGCCATTATATTTCACACAATCCACATTTTGTGATTTCGGCTTTAACGCGTTATACCAACTGGGACTTTATCGGCTTGGTTTGTGAATATGGCATTGCTTATGAAGAGCGCAAAAATGGACAGCTGTTTACCTTAAATGGTGCAAAAGATATCTTGTCGATGCTGCTGGCAGAATGTGATAAAACCGGTCTGGTCGATATTAAGACCAGTTGCGAAGTGAAAGCAGTGAATCCAGTCGATGATCAAGGCTTTCAGGTGGCGACCTCACTGGGATATTTTGAAGTTGAATCTGTCGTCGTGGCATCTGGTGGTTTATCTATTCCTACGCTTGGCGGTTCAGGCATTGGCTATGAGATTGCAAAACAGTTTGGACATCACGTCTATCCAACCCGTGCCGGCCTGGTTCCATTTACCTTCTCTGACGGATTTAAAGAAGTCACCACGCGCTTAAGCGGCAATGCCGTAGAAGCAACACTCTCGAATGAACTCAATAGCTTTACCGAAGCGTTATTGTTTACCCATCGCGGTTTGAGTGGGCCAAGCTCCTTACAACTTTCCAACTACTGGAATGTCGGTCAAAGCTTTGAGGTCGATTTCTTACCGAGCGTAGACTTACTGGATTTCTTTAAAGCAAAAAAACAAAGCCAGCCCAAAGTCTTATTACGTACACTACTCAATGAATATTTACCGAAAAGTGTGGTGGCTGAATTACAAAGTCTGATCTGGACTGAAAGCGCTGAAACTGCCATTGGTAATATCAGCGATGACAAGCTGGAACAGATTGCGGCACGTTTGCATGGCTTTGAAGTGAAACCTTCAGGAACAGAAGGCTACCGTACAGCGGAAGTGACTTTGGGTGGTGTAGATACCACGGAAGTATCCTCAAAAACCATGGAAAGTCAAAAGCAGAAAGGCTTGTATTTTATTGGTGAAGTGCTGGATGTTACCGGACATTTGGGCGGCTATAATTTCCAATGGGCATGGTCATCGGCACATGCCGCATCGGAATATATTTAATCAATAGATAATCTGGATTGCTACTTAACTCATTCCAGATAATCTGTTTTAAACAGGTTAAGATTGGCCGTATTTGTTAGACGGTCAATCGCCAGCTGCATTTTTTTAGCTTCTCGCAGACATAGCGGTAAGTCATCTGCTGAAGATGCCATGAATTTATGTTGCAGTGCTTTCCACATCGTGTTGATCTCCTTTTCTTTATATTTTTAATGCAAGAAAAATACCAAAATCATTTTAGTATTCATTTGAATATTCTATATTTTTTAAAAAGAAAATTCTATTTTTCGTACTCAGAAAAATTTTATTCTCAGTTAAATTCGTCTGTCTCTGGTATTTTCTTATCCAGCTCTCGCTCAGACTGCTCGTCCTGTTTGCTCTTCACAAAAATAAATCGATAGGCAGCGGTAAAAAAGCCAATCGTAATTCCTGCAATGACTAAAGGAGCCAGAACTTTGTTAGGTTTCTTGGTATTCATTCATTTTTCCTTATGACTGAACAAAATCGACCACATGAGCGTGGTCGATTTTGCTTAAAGATAACAGGTTATTTCAGGTCATCTTTTTTCTGAGTAGAACGATCAATATCGACATCCGGCTCTTTTTCTCCAGTTGAACCAAATGGATTATTGACTGGCGGATGAGTCGGATCGACTTTTAGTGAATCCGGTACGGCTTGATCCGCATCCGGATTGACCGGATCAATACCCAATGATTCATCATCCTGCGGTGCAGTTGTAAGGATTGCCGGAGTAGTATGGGATAAATCCGTACCCATAGGCGTATTCTTGTCTGAATCCTGATTTGGCACGATGCCTGCTCCTGGAGTTGTGATTGAGGAATCGCTAGTACCCGTAGCAGTTTGCGAACTACCAGAGGACTGGCTCATTGAGCTCTCTGTAGAACTCATACCCATCGCCGCACCTGTAGTACCTGACATGTCGGTTGCACTTGTACCTGTGGTCTTGCCACCTAATCCAGAAAATATGCTGTTCTCAGCTTTTTCTTTGACTGGATTGGGTTCTTTGGCCTCTCCTTTGGCTTTATCAATCAAATCTGTAAGTACACGCTCCGCAGGTTGACGACCACCCAGACCAAATGCCAAGGCGAATGCCACTGCTACAGCACCCAAAGTTAGACCAAATGCCAGGTTAACAATCGAATCGGCAATACCCATGGCACGCAGACCCATTGCCACAACCAGACCCATGATCAGGACACGAACCAGATTCGCTAACCAGCGTGAGCTGTTATATTCACCGCGTTGTACGATGTTCGCGACAATATTTGCCAGCCAGAAACCGATCACCAGAATCACGGCACCGAGCAAGATGTTAGCGCCGAAGTAAATAAACATCGCAATCAGGCCGCTCACCTGTTCAAAGCCGAGACGGTCTGCTGCTTCGGACACTGCAAATAACATGGTGAACAATACGATCAGATAACCGACCACACTCGAAAGTTTAGTGGTGCCTAAAAAACGCTGTACATCCAGTTTGGCAGGAATTTCATCAACACCTGTACCCGATACCACTTCAACCACCAGACGTGCGACCAGTTTAGAGACCACATAAGCCAGAATCAGAATTAAGGCAGCAGCAATAATATTCGGAATGGCATTCATGATTTCATACAGCATCGCCGTGGCAGGCTGAGAAATCGCTTCGACACCCAATGCTTCAAAAGCAATAATCAATGCAGTAATGATCACGACAGCGAAGATGAATGAACCAATCACCTGTGCCACATTGGAATTTTTGAAAATACCTACTTTTTCAGCTTGTTGTTGTACATTCAGACTGTTTAATAGGCCTTCAACAATACCGCGAACAATTTTTGCCAGAATATAACCGACAAAAATGATCACTGCAGCAATAAAGATATTTGGTAAGTAGCTTACGACATCAGTCAGCATATTCTGAACTGGTAACAACAGACCGTTGAGTCCCAGAATAGACAGTACGATTGGCAAGAACAGTAATAAAATTAACCAGTAAGCAATTTCACTGATGTTCTGACTAATGGGACTGACACCCACTTCAGCACTGAGTTTTTCGTCTAGTTGGGTTCGGTCAAGTAGCTTTTGTAGCCCTATTTTCACCAGGTTGGCGACAATCCACCCTATGAATCCGACTGCAATTGCACCTAGTAACTGCGGGATAAATAACAGGAATTGCTGAATCATATTACTGAAAGGACCACTGATACTGGTCAGGTTGAGTACATTCAGTGAACCAATTACGGCAATAATCAGAATAATCCAGAACACCACCCGGGCAATAATACTTTCGATATTAGAGCGATGGCCTGTCGCCGTATTTAAGTGTGTATTGGTTCCAAGTTTTTGCAAGACTTTCTTGACTGCTGCCGAAACCAGTAATGCAATGATCCAACCAATGACTAATATGGCAATTGCACTCAGAATGGGATGAAACTGATCCCAATAATACATGGCGTCGAAGCCGCCACGCGGACTTCTCATATAATCATTCATGTTGTTTTACCCTCTTTGTTATTAAGCTATTTATCTGAAATCGGGAGCCTATCCTTGAAACATTCAGCCCCTTCTTCTTTCGGATTCACCTTCAGATTTGATGTTTTTAGACTTGAGCCAGCTAGCTATCATTAGCTTAAACATCACAATATATTGCAAAAAAGCCCCAGTGGTTTCACTAGAGCTTTTGATATATGTCTGAGTTATCGAGCCGCCTGTGCATCATCTGTCGCAGTTGCTGTTGCTTCTGTTCCATCACCTAGCGTTGCAGTAGCTTCTGTAGGTTCACCGACTGGAGTCGTATTGTTTGGTGTCGCAGGTTGCACATTAGGGTTCGGATGTCCAGCAGGTGCATCATTTGCGTCTGGATTCATGTCAGCAAACATATAGAACAGTAATGCCAGTAAAAAGATACCTACCAAAATCAAGATATAAACAGGAATACGCTTTTTTTGCGTCACTGCTGTCTGATGATCTAAAGGTGGTTTTTTATTGAAATCATCGACCATAACCATCCTCACTCTTTGTTATTCATAAGTAGATTTTTAGCATAACAAGCAGTTAAAACAGCTTCTGTGACAAAACATGGTGAGATGGTGACGGGATGTAAGTTATATGTATGAATAATATTTAGAATAATCTTTAAGCAAGCGTGTTTATTTTTAATTCACTGATCGCTACTGGTTGATGGTGAACAGGTTTAACTCAGCATTATCCTGCTATTCATTTTTCCCTCATGTGAATGACATAGAAAATTACTGGCAGATCAACACATCTAATTGCTTGAATAATTGCAACACTATTCGCTTAAACCTTCTTATAGAGCGATATAAAGCGTATCAGAAAAGAAAAAGGCTCTATAATCACGCTGATAATGAGGTTTAGCTTCTCCATTCTTTTCCAATCCCAGTTTGCTTGAGTTGCCTGAGTGGTATGCAGTCCTTTGAAATTCAAGAGCTTCAGTACGCGACCTCAGGGCAGAACCAACACTAAAATTTGCGCTAAACAATAGCACTGCTCAGTTTCTATAAAATGGGCTATAATGTGTCCCTCATTTTTTTTATTTCATCGAGCTCTATGGCGTATCGTCAACAAAGTGTATCGTTGGATCTTGACACTGATGTCACCCACCAATGCACTTTGCATCATACTCGCGATCAGCATCTGATCGGGATTATCGAATTCAGTAAACCGAGTTTTGCACTGCGCTGGCAAGACTTGGAGTATTTCCGTCGTCGTACTGAAGAGTTTTCCGTGATGCCTTTCCCGGACTGTGTCAACGCAATGATTATCGATATCCGAGATGTAACAGCATGGCTTGACAATGAAGTGCCAATTATTCCATGGCGTTTATTGGAAGAGGATTGTCCGGTACGCTTAGTCGTCCCTGCGGATCGTCTTGAGCACTACGCTGGATTCTTTGAACCGACCTGGCTCAGTTCCGATGTCGAAACGGCCATTCAAGAAATTCGTGAATCGATGGATATGTTTGTGCATTAAGCTTGAACCGATAAAAAAACCTCCAGTTTGGAGGTTTTTTTATGACTTTTTCTTTCTTATGCTTGTAGTTCAATCTCTTTATTTATTTGCATTCCTTTGAGCATCTCGCAGATTTCCTTTTCTGATTCAGTAACATTTCAGCAATAAATTCAGCTTGAGTCATGCTTGAATCATCAACTAAGATGAATATAAACGAATACTTAGACTTTATAGCAATAATCAGAATATTGTCTTAGCAGCGCCTGAAAACGGGCGTACTCATAATAATTGAAAATGAAAAATGGAGTTTCACGATGAAAACAAAGACTCAATTCGCTACGCTGCTGTGTGCCAGTGCCCTGACCTTGGGACTGAGTGCCTGTAGTGATAATCAGGCACCAAGCAATCAGCAAGGCAGCGAGAATACTTCTGGCACGCTCAATAAGATCAAACAGTCCGGCACGATTGTATTAGGTTATCGTGACTCCTCGATTCCATTTTCTTATATCGCTGACAATCCGAATCAGCCAGTCGGCTATGCCCATGACCTGCAATTAAAAGTGGTCGAAGCCGTCAAACAAAAGCTGAATCTTCCTGATTTAAAAATCCGCTACAACCTGGTGACCAGCCAGAACCGGATTCCACTGGTCTCCAACGGTACGGTTGATCTGGAATGTGGCTCGACGACGAATAATAAGGAACGCCAGCAACAGGTCGATTTCTCTGTCGGCTTTTTTCAAGTAGGTTCCCGTCTATTAACCGCAACCAATTCTGGTATTCAAGATTTTAGCGATCTGAAAGGCAAAAAACTGGTGACCACTGCCGGCACCACATCGGAACGCTATATTCGTCAGCATGAAAAAGAATTGGGCATTGGTGAAATTATTTCGACCAAAGACCATGCAGAATCCTTTTTAATGCTGCAAAGTGGCCGTGCTGCTGCCTTTATGATGGATGACATTTTACTGGCGGGAGAAAAATCCAAGGCTAAAAATCCGCAACAATGGCACATTGTAGGTACAGCGCCCATCAATGAAATCTATGGCTGTATGTTACGTAAGGGAGACCCCGAATTTAAGCAGGTGGTAGATGACGCGATTAAAGCCACATATAGCTCCGGTGAAATCAATAGCATGTACCAGAAATGGTTCCAGTCGCCAATTCCACCGAAAAATATCAACCTGAACTTTGCCATGTCTGATGACTTGAAGGCCCTGATCAGCACCCCGCATGATCGCGATCAATAGATTCTGAATCTTATTCATCTGCTTAAGCATCACCTGTTTAAGCCCATTTTGGAGTGATCATGAATTACAGCTGGAATTGGGGTGTCTTATTACAACCGACCGGGATTGGTGATAGCACCTATCTCAACTGGATCATGACTGGCCTCGGCTGGTTAGCGGTCATTGCGATTGTAGCCTGGTCGATTGCCATGCTCTTGGGTAGCCTGCTGGGCATCATGCGCACCTTGCCCAGCCCAACGGCCCGGGCGATTGGTAGCGCTTATGTCACCATTTTTCGGAATGTGCCTTTACTGATCCAGTTATTTATCTGGTTCTATGTGGTTCCGAATTTTCTGCCGAACAGCATTCAAAGCTGGTGGATCAATGATCTGGGAGCCAATACCACGGCGCTGATTTCAGCCAGTATTGGTTTGGGACTGTTTACCGCAGCGCGGGTTTGTGAGCAGGTGCGTACCGGGATTGAAGCCATTCCACCCGGGCAGATCAATGCCGGCTATGCTATGGGGTTTAGCACCACACAATTATATCGCTATGTGATTTTACCGCAGTCTTTTCGCATGATCTTACCTCCCTTAAGTTCTGAGCTGACCAACTGTGTCAAGAACACCTCGGTGGCCTCACTGGTCGGGGTTGCGGAACTCATTTCCCAGATGAAAACCATCAGCGAATATACGCAAAATACCATTGAGATTTACACCTATGTCACCCTGATTTTTATCCTGATCAATGTCTGCCTGATTGGCTTGATGAACTTTCTGGAAAAGCGCCTTCAGGTGCCCGGTCTGATTGCGGGGACTAAATAATGGAATGGTTCACTGCATTTTTTCAGGATTTACAATTATCCGCACCTGCCCTATGGCATGGTCTGAGTATTACTTTAAAAGTCTTATTTTTTGCCACCATTGGCGGGGTCTTTATTGGCACCTTACTGGCATTGATGCGGCTGTCTTCAATCAAGGTGTTGAACTGGATTGCCAAGGGTTATGTCAACCTGTTCCGTTCAATTCCCCTGCTGTTGGTACTGATGTGGTTCTACTTCGCTGTGCCTTTTATCTATACTGGGGTGACTGGAAAATATCTGACCGTGGATACGGCACTGGTGTCCAGTATTGTGGCTTTTATGCTGTTTGAAGCCGCCTATTTTTCCGAAATTGTCCGTGCCGGAATCCAGTCTATTCCTAAGGGACAAACAGATGCGGCCTCTGCCCTCGGCATGAGCTATGGCCAGTCCATGCGCCTGATTGTACTACCTCAGGCCTTTCGCAAAATGACACCGCTATTATTACAACAGACCATTATTTTGTTTCAGGATTCCACCATGGTGTATGCAATTGGCCTGTTGGACTTTTTTCGCACCAATTATGTGCGTGGTGACCTGATGGGCTTACTCACCCAATATATTATTTTTGCCGGTTTGGTCTATTTCACCATCAGTATGATCGCCACCTATATTGTTAAAAAATTACAGCAGAGGTTAACTGTATGAACGAAGCCAAAGTCATGATTGACCTCCAGCATGTCAGTAAATGGTATAAAGATTTTCAGGTACTGACCGACTGCACCACCCAGATTCGGCAAGGTGAAGTGGTGGTGGTTTGTGGTCCTTCTGGTTCAGGAAAATCCACCCTGATTAAAACTGTCAATGGTCTGGAACCTGTTCAGCAAGGCAGTATTCTGGTCGATGGAATTAAAATTAATGATCCGAAAACCAATTTAAATAAACTAAGAAGTCGCGTGGGCATGGTGTTTCAGCATTTTGAATTGTTCCCGCATCTCAGTATTACCGAGAACCTGAGCATTGCCCAGATCAAGGTATTGGGTCGTTCTGAAGCCGAAGCCAAACAGAAAGGACTTGCCTATCTGGATCGTGTCGGCTTAAGTGCACAGGCCAATAAATTCCCGGCACAACTTTCTGGCGGACAACAGCAACGTGTCGCGATTGCCCGTGCGCTGAGCATGGATCCGATTGCCATGTTGTTTGATGAACCAACTTCTGCGCTTGACCCTGAAATGATTAATGAGGTGCTCGATGTCATGGTCGGTCTGGCCAAAGAAGGCATGACCATGATGTGTGTCACCCACGAAATGGGCTTTGCCCGACAGGTTGCCAACCGGGTCATCTTTATGGATCAGGGAAAAATTGTGGAAGATTGCAGTAAAGATGATTTCTTTAATACAGCGCGTGGTGAGCGTGCCCAGCAATTCCTGAACAAGATTCTGCACTAAGCTGTCATTATTCACCTTGCAGATAAAAAAGCTCATCCAAGGATGAGCTTTTTTATCTGCAATTCAGACTTACCAATAATTCTCGACTGCAATATTGCCTTCGCCACGCCGGTTCATGATCAGGCCACGGGCTTTTAAGGCTTCTTTGGTATCATCGACCATTTCCGGGTTACCGCAAAGCATGACATGGGTGGTTTGCGGATTGAGCTGCATACCTACGGCTTTTTCCAGTTCACCATTGGCAATCAGCACCGGTAAACGATCGTGCAAAGGTGCATCAGGCTCACGGGTAATAATCGGAATAAATTTAAATCCGCTATGTCCTTCGCCAAAGGTTTCGGCAATTTCCTGAATCCGTTCCACATAAGCGAGTTCAGCCCGGCTACGCACGCTATATACCAGATTGATTTTTTCGTATTTGCTCCAGGTTTCAAAGTCTTGCAACATGCACAGAAACGGTGCCAGACCAGTTCCAGTGCCCAGTAACCACAAGTCTTTGGGCAAGGGCAACTGATAACGGGCCAGCGTCAGATAACCATAGGGAATTTTTTCCAGAAACAGCTCATCCCCTACTTTAAGGTGCTGTAAATTGGAAGTAAATTTACCTTCTGGAACCACAATCGAAAAAAACTCCAGAGTTTCATCAAAAGGAGATGACACCACCGAATAGGCACGAACCACCAGTTCATCTCCCACTTGCAGGCCAATACGCGCAAATTGCCCCGCAGTGAATTTGAAGTGTGCCGGGCGTGTCATGGTGAAACTGAATAATGTATTGGTCCAGCGGTGTACAGATAAAACTTTTTCTAGGCTAAATTTTTCAATTGACATGATTTCAACGTGGCATGAAAGACTGTGCTCATGGTAGCATGGCAATATAATTTATTAATATTTTTTAAATGTTAAGGCTCTACTCATGCGCATGACTTTACGCCAATTGGCTGTTTTTGTAGCAGTGGCACAAGAGGGTACCGTAACGAAGGCTAGCGATGCCGTCAAACTTACTCAAAGTGCGGCTAGTATGGCTTTAGCAGATCTGGAAGATGGTCTGGGTGCTCCATTATTTGACCGTCTAGGCAAACGTTTACAGCTCAATGACTTGGGGCGCTTTCTTCTCCCTCAAGCCCTGGAAATTTTAGGCCGCTGTGAATCCTTTGAACAGGTTGCGAAAGGTGAGCTTCAAAGTATCGATTTACGTTTAGGTGCAACCCTGACGATTTCGGATTACCTGATTCCTGACCTGATGGCCGATTTCTTGAAAATCAAGCCGCAAGCACATTTACAGCTTCAAGTTGGTAATACCCGCCAAATGATTGAAGCGGTGAATCAGTTCCAGCTGGATCTTGCCTTAATTGAAGGTTCCTGTCATCTGCCACAGCTCCAATGTATCCATTGGCGTGATGATGAGCTGGCCGTATGCTGTGCACCGGATCATCCTCTTGCGCAATTGAACCGTGAACTAACCGCTGAAGATTTTAAATCTGTAGAATGGATTTTGCGTGAAGAAGGTTCAGGTACCCGTGAAGTGTTTGACAATGCCATCTTAAAAGATGTGCCAGATGCCAATATCCGTCTGACACTCGGTCATAATGAAGCAATTTTGAAAATTGTAGCGGGCGGAATCGGCATGTCCTGTATTTCCAAACTTGCGATTGAGCCTTTACGTGAAAAAGGTCAACTGGTGATTCTGGATACACCATTCTGGTCACTGACTCGTCCTCTGTTTATGCTGGTACATCGCCAGAAATATCAGGGTCCAGGTCTGAGAGCCTTTATGAATTTTTGTGAAAGCTAAAATATGAGAAGCACCTTAAGGTGCTTTTTTTATTACCATCTATTTTTAAATTGCCCTTCACATGGCTCGCCATCATGATCACCATCCATCATTGTTCCAGGGCAATGATTAATAAAGAATACCGCCTCTTCGTAAGAACGCATTTCTGAACAATGCTTTCGACCATCACAACTATATAAGTCAGCATGATTTGTTTTAGGGTTATTCACTAGCTGAGATGTATTAGTTACTTCAGCAGCCTGCATTTTTAATGTTTCTCTTTGATATATCCCCGAGATAAATGGAATAAAAATAGCACCAAATATAGTTAAAATAACTAAACCTACAAGAAAATTTATAAAATTAAATCCCTTTGTCTTTTTCTCTTTATACTCACGCCCGCTTACAGACTTTCTTTGAATAGTATTTGCAGCTCGAGATTGAGGAGTATGTCGCTTTATCTCTACTTTAACATCCAAGCGAACAATATGGTCTGCCTTAAATTTTCCATTATCTTCCACAATTAAAAACTTTAATTTTTCCCCAATTCTTGGCGGAATATCTTTATTGGGAAAGTCTTTGACGTGAAAAAAGAAATCTTTAGATTGCCCTTCGATCTGAATAAAACCAAAACCCCGATCTTCATTATAGGTTTTGATTTTCCCCTCTTGAAACATAATTCGCTCTTATCTTTAATATTTTTTATGATTGTAATCAAAAAGAGACTGAAAATCTTTTGTAAAATTCTCTAAAGCAGAAATACAAAAACTAGAAGTGCATTTTATGACAGAAGAATAGATCCTAAGTTAAAAGTAAAAAATTAAAATTTCTTTTTTATTTATACTTCGCCAAAAATCATAAAGCCAACAACTGATACCAATGCCAGCCATAGGGTCGGACTAAAGAAAAGTGAATTACGTACCGGAACAGGCACTGTAGGTGCCAAGGATTGCAAGGCGACGACTTCTGGCACAAATTCATCCTGCACTTTAATATCCAGACGTACTATGTTGTCTAAGGTCATGCTTTCTTGTTGGGAAATTATTCTAAATTTAAGCCGCTCTCCAATTTGTGGCTCAATTTCAGGCGAAGGTAAATCCTGTAGCTTGAAACTTAACTCTTGAGCTTCCCCTATCAACTCCAAAGTACCCATACCACGTTCGGAATCGTAAGTTTTAATTTTCCCATCCGTAAACATGACATTTATCTCTATAGAATTCATTTAATTTGTATTCTAAGCCAAAGGAAATGTTCAGCATTGTTGCTGTTTGGTGGATTTTTTATGTGTTATCTGTCTCTTTGAATATATAAGCGGTGATGCTATAAAAAAAGAGGCTCGAAAGCCTCTTTTTAAATGTGATCAAAACTATTTTTAGTGTGAAGATTATCCATTAACCACGGAAGTTGTTTAACAATGCCGATGTAATTGATTTATTGTGTGTTGCTACTTTGGTTTTTTTAGCTTTCTTTGAAGTATCCTCAACACGTTCAATCTTAATGGCTTTATACTTATCACCATTTTCTACCACATTAAATTTCACGCGTTCATTGCGTTTTGGCTCGCCTTCTGCCGCAGGAAAGTCTGAAATATGGAAGAACACATCTCCCTCAGCTGAACCAATAAAACCAAAACCTTTTGCAGGGTCGTACTGTTTGATTTTGCCCTGATATAATTCATCTTTCATGCTGTTGTCCTATGCTGAAAATGCCCGATCTACATTATATAAAAAAGAGGCTGTAGTAGCCCCTTTTTTCGTCCTGTTCAAAAATTAGTCTTTCTGAACTGAACCAAAGATTTTATCGCCAGCATCACCAAGACCCGGAACGATATAACCATTTTCATTTAAACCGCTGTCGATTGATGCAGTGAACATGATCACATCAGGATGTGCAGCCTCTACACGCTTAATACCTTCCGGTGCGGCAACCAGAACCATAACACGAATGTCTTTACAGCCACTGGCTTTGAGTACATCAATTGCAGCTACAAGAGAAGAACCTGTCGCCAACATCGGATCAATGATCATCGCGATACGGTTTTGTACGTCTGGAACCAGTTTTTTATAATAAGTACGGGCTTCCAGGGTTTCTTCATCACGCTCTAAACCGAGTACAGATACTTTTGCACTTGGAATCAGATTTAAGAAACCATCCAGCATGCCAATACCGGCACGTAGAATCGGCACAACCGTGATTTTTTTACCGGCAATACGGTCAACTGTGACAGCACCATTCCAGCCATCAATATCATGTTCAACCATTGGCAGGTCTTTAGTCGCTTCATAAGTCAGAAGCATGGTCACTTCTTGAGCTAACTCGCGGAAGTTTTTGGTACTGATATCTGCACGACGGAGTAAGCCGAGCTTATGTCGGATGAGCGGATGACGGATTTCATGAATTGCCACAGGAGAACACCTAAAAGGTTAAAGATAAATTTCCGCTATTATAAAGGCTTTTATTGATTTGTATAAATAAAAAAGCCCCCAATCATGGAGGCTTTTTTGTAATAACGTCAATCTTCACAGATATTAGTTAAAACCACTTTGAACCAAAGTGAAAATGAATTGCTGTAATTCAGGTGATATTGCGAAGAACGCATATTTAGAAATCGCAATCACTGGATCTGGATAAACACCAATCACAAGTACCGCAAGTGCAGCAAGTAATACCATGATACCACCGACTTTTTGACCCCAATGATTCACCGCATCTAGACGTGGTGTTTCAGGTGGTGTCATGTACAGCACGACCATCACGCGCAGGTAGTAGTACAAACCAATACCTGAACCCAGGATCACCATTGCAGTCAGGAACCAAGCCTCGCCTGCAACTGCAGTTTTAATCACCAGGAACTTACCGATAAAGCCGGCAGTTAAAGGAATACCAGCAAGAGACAGCATCATTACAGTTAATACAGCAGTCAGGACTGGACGACGCCAGAACAGACCACGGTATTCAGCCAGACTACCCGCTTCATCCGTATTGTTATACGGACTCGACATCAGCGTCACAACACCGAAAGCACCAATCGTGGTTAATACATAAGTAATCACATACACGTTTACACTTTCAAAAGTCACAAAACCTTGAACCTGTAAGAAATCGGTATTACGTGAACTGACGATGGCAACCAGCAAATAACCAAAGTGCGCAATTGAAGAGTATGCCAGAATACGTTTCAGGTTCACTTGGCGAACAGCCAGCAAGTTACCTGCAAGAATCGACAATACTGCAATAATCGAAATGATCGTTACGAAGCTGTCTGCCAGGATCAAACCTGAAGACAAAACATAACGAACAAACAGACCAATCATCGCCACTTTTGCCACAGTTGCAAGGAAAGTCGCGATTGGTGCTGGTGCACCTGCGTAGACGTCTGGTGTCCATTTGTGGAATGGTGCCAACGATAATTTAAATGCCACAGCAAATACAATTAAGGCCAGACCAATTACCACAGCTGGCTGACTGAATACAGTAAATAGTTTGCCCGGTTCAGCAACGAAACTTAAAGTACCTGTGTAGGCATAAATATATGCCATACCCATCAGCAGCATTGCAGACGCAGTTGCTGAAAGCACCAGATATTTCACACCTGCTTCAAGCGATTGAGAACGTTGATGTGTATATGCCAACAGGCCGTATACAGGAATCGACATCAACTCAAGACTAATAAAGAATGATGCATAGTGCGAGCTTGCCACCATTAACATTGCACCCGCGACAGATATCAACATCAAGATATACAGCTCTTCACGGTTATCTTTATAAGTTTCGATATACGCGTGTGACAAGGTACTACAGGCAAGTGCAGCAATCAGAATCACAAACTGGTACAACATCGTAAATGGATCTACGATGAACAGATTCATCACATTGGCAGGTGCAAATGTGCCTGCCAACAGAACGAAGATGATATAGAACGCTGCTAAGTTCAGACCAACAACAGTCGTCGTCGCAACAAGATTATGGTTACGCTTGATTGCCGTCAGCAACATCACGACGATCGCAGTTAACGACACGATCATCACAGGTGCGAGCGGCATAAGCTCAGAAAAAGACATTGTGAAGTTCATGGCTTATTGGATCTCCACATTTTCAAGTTGAGTCGTTACCTGATCAGCAACTTCAACCACTTCTTGAACTGGAATGTAGCTATTCGCTAACCACGCCATGCTTGAGTTAGACACATCAAGGAAGCTTTGTGGGTATAGACCAAGCCAAAGTAGACCAAACGCACAGATCAACAATAACGCGATTTCACGTGCATTCAGATCTTTTAACGGATGTGTATAGTGCTGTTTTTGCGCTTCGTTTGGCACACCAAACAGGGCTTTGTGAATCAGGATCAGACCATACAGACCTGCAAATACCAGACTGATTGCCGCAAGAATAGTGAACGCTGGGAATTGTGCATAAGCACCCATCAAGATCAGGAACTCACCAATGAAGTTACCCAGACCCGGAATACCTACAAGCGCCGCAACAAAGAACATCAGGAAGAATGCAAGATACGGGAACTGACCACGCATACCACCCATCAAACGCATGTCACGTGTATGCACACGCTCATATACCTGACCACACATAATGAACAGTGCAGCAGAGGAAATACCATGTGCCAACATCATGATCATCAGACCCTGGAAGGTCAGGATGTTACCTGCGTAAATCGCAAGTAAAACAAAGCCCATGTGGGAAATAGATGTATACGCCAGTAAGCGTTTCATGTCGGTTTGCTGGAAAGCACACCAAGCACCGTAGAAGATACCGATTAAACCCAGAATGATCGCGATATCTGCAAACTGAGCCGAAGCTGCCGGGAAGAACGGAATCACGAAACGCAATAAACCGTACGCCGCAGTTTTAATCAAGATACCTGCAAGGTCAACAGAACCCGCTGTTGGTGCTTGCGCATGCGCATCTGGTAACCAGCCGTGTAATGGGAAAACTGGAAGTTTTACCGCAAAACCGATGAATAAACAGATCATGAATGCATAAGCCACCGCTGGCGCCTGAGCGTCAAGCGTATTCGCCACACCTAATAGATAGTTGTAGTCGAAACGGATTTCGCCAGTCATGGTATAGCCCACAGTCACCAGACCAAGGATACCAATCAGCATCACCAAACCGGCAACCTGCGTGTAAATGAAGAACTTGTTAGCTGCATAAACACGTGACTTGCCCTCTGCCCCTTTATGACCCCAAAGGGCAATCAGGAAGTAGATCGGCACCAGCATCATCTCCCAGAAGAAGAAGAACAGGAATAAGTCAATCGCCAGAAACACACCGATGACACCACCTAAAGACCATAAAAGGTTCAAGTGGAAGAAACCAACGTTCTTTTGAATCTCGCCCCATGAACAGCCTACTGCCAATACACCCAGGAGTGCAGTCAAGCCAACCATAAGAAGTGATAAACCATCCACTGCTAAGTGAATGTTAATGCCCAGGGTTTGAATCCAAGGCAATTTGAATTCGGCAGCCCACGAAGGTGTAGCACCGCCTAATTCATAGTTGTAAGTACCAGTCTGCCAAAGGACTATGGTCAAGACCAAGGTCACCAGCATACCGATCAGCGCGATATAACGCGGCAAGTGTTGGTCGAGTTTATCGACCAACCAGCATATGAAACCTGCAATGAACGGAATGAGGATCAGAGCCGGCAAAATAATATTGTTTGGAGCTTCCATTTTATTTCCCCACGACCTGAATCACGATCAAGATCATCAGTAGGACAACGACACCGAGCCCCATACTAGATGCATATTCACGCAGTGAACCGGTTTGACGTGAACTTGTAAAGCTGTGACCACTTTTGACCAGTGCAGGAAGTACCAGCCATAAGCCATCAATTGGATCACGACCGAACAGTTTAGCGAACAGCAAATATGGCTTGACGAAAATCAGGTCATAAAGCTTGTCGAAACCTAATGCATTACGGCAGATATTGACCAGACCCGCACCCACAGAAGTGGCAGCAAAACGTTTGACTGCATTGTAAGCAAAAGCGAACAGCACGACACCGACTGCAAGACCCGTCAATGCAACAGCAATGGCGATGTATTCAGCACCATGTGCACCTGCTTCAAGCGCTTCAGGAATAATGAAGGCTGGAATTTGGGCTGCATCTAGAATGCTCATCACGGGTGCTTTCAGTACGATTGCCAGACCTGTCGAAAGGACAGCAAGAATCGCCAGTGGCGCCCAGTAAGTTGCACCTTTGATTTCATGATAAGGCGTGTTTTCTTTGCCGAAGAATACCACCCAGATTAGACGGAATGTATAAATCGAGGTTAAGAAAGCACCTGCAACACCGACCCAGTACAGCGTGTTATACACTGGTAAACCAGCAATATGACTTTGCGTCCAGACTGCAGCAAGAATTGCGTCTTTTGAGAAGAAACCAATGGTCAGGAATGGAATTGCTGCCAAGGCACCGCCACCAATCGCGAAACATGCAAACAGGAATTTGTTCTTGTAGAACAAACCGCCCATCTTGAAGATGTTTTGTTCGTGATGGTAAGCCAGAATCACCGCACCAGACGACAAGAACAAGAGTGCCTTGAAGAATGCGTGAGTCAGCATGTGGAATAGACCCGCCTGGTATGCTTCAGCACCTACTGCCATAAACATATAACCGAGCTGACTCATGGTTGAGTAAGCCAGAATACGTTTGATGTCGGTCTGAACCAATGCAGCAAAACCAGCTACAAGCAAGGTCACCGCACCTGTGATCGAAATAAACACCATCACTTCTGGCGCAAGTTCAAAGACTGCAAACAGACGGCAGCACAGGTAAACACCCGCCGTTACCATGGTCGCAGCATGGATCAATGCAGAAACAGGTGTTGGACCTGCCATTGCATCGGCTAACCATGTTTGTAATGGGATCTGTGCAGATTTACCTGCCGCACCCAAGAACAATAACAATGCTGTCCAGATGGTCAGCGAAGAACTTTGCGTCATTACAGTCGCTGCATTTTCAACGATGTACTGAATGTTCAAAGTACCGAATTGCTGGAAGATCAGGAACATGGCAATCAGCAGGAATACGTCACCGATACGGGTAACAGTAAACGCCTTGATTGCCGCCAGACCATTTGCAGGGTTCTGGTAGTAATAACCAATCAGCAGGTATGAACACAGACCTACACCTTCCCAACCTAAGAACAATAACGCCAAGTTATCGCCAAGAACGAGAAGCAACATGCTTGCAACGAACAGGTTGAAGTAAGAGAAGAAACGTGCAAAGTCTTCTTCACCACGCATGTACCATGAAGCAAAGATGTGAATTAAGAAACCCACACCTGTCACCATGCCCAGCATTAGTAAAGACAAACCGTCGAGTTGCAAGCTGATGCCCGGTGCAAAACCACCGACATTGAACCAGGTCCACAGGTGCTGAACATAGAGTTCTTTACCATTGTTAACAAAGTCCAGACCTGCAATCAGTGCAAACAGTGCCGATAAACCAACTGCACCGACACCAATTATCGCTGCAACATTTTCAGGAAGCTTGTTGCGCCCCGCCGCTAACAGGACAAAACCAATGAGCGGAAATAAAATTGTTAGATATAAATAACTCATCCGCGCATCTCACTAGCAGCATCCACATCCAGGTGATGGAAGCGATGATAGAACTGAAGGACGATCGCGAGACCAATACAAGCCTCTGCCGCAGCAAGCGTCAGGATCAGGATGAACATGATCTGACCATCTGGCTGTGCCCATGCACTGCCCGCCAGGACGAACGCCAAAGCAGCAGCGTTCATCATGATTTCAAGGCTCATTAAAATAAATAGTAGGTTGCGTCGCACCATTACACCGTAAAAACCCAGTGCAAAGAGAATAGATGCAACGATCAAACCATGCTCTAAAGGGATGTTGCCCATTATTCTTTTTCCTCTTCTGCATCTGGCTCACGTTTACCCAAATGGAATGCAGCTACTAATGCAGCAAGCAATAACATCGCGGCAACTTCAACCAACAACAAGTACTGCGTAAAGAGTGCTTGACCCACGGCTTTCGGGCCCACCATTTCCACACCCATTACCAGTGAAGGCTGTGCGTAATCAGAGTTTAATACCCATACCAGTACCAGACCGATCAGGAAGCTCATCAGCGCCGGATAAGCCCACGCCGATGAAGTTAACCATTTACGTTCTTGTTCAACGGTTTGTTCACCCAGATTCAGCATCATCACCACGAACACGAACAACACCATGATCGCGCCAGCATAGACAATAATTTCGAGGGCAGCCGCGAACGGCGCACCAACGATCATGAACATGCCTGCAACAGCAAGCAAGGATACAATCAGGCTTAATAAAGCATGTACCGGATTCGCGTTAGTCACCACGCGAACCGTAGAGACAATGGCCACAAGGGCCATTAAATAAAATGGCCACATCATGGTAATAGACTCCGTACATCAACAGGTGCACTTTCACGCTGTGCTTGACCTTTGTCCTTGCCTGCAACTGCCATACCGGTGACACGGTAGAAGTTATAGTCAGGATATTTACCAGGACCTGAAATCAGCAAGTGTTCTTTTTCATAGACCAGGTCTTGACGAACATATTCACCGAGTTCGAAATCCGGGGTCATTTGAATGGCTGTGGTTGGACAGGCTTCTTCACACATACCGCAGAAAATACAACGTGAGAAGTTGATACGGAAAAACTCCGGATACCAGCGACCATCTTCACGTTCTGCTTTTTGTAATGAGATACAGCCTACCGGACAGGCAACCGCACACAGGTTACATGCGACACAACGCTCTTCGCCATCAGGGTCACGCGTTAATACAATACGACCACGGAAACGTGGTGGCACGATTTCTTCGGCCGGCACTTCTGGATATAAAATCGTGTCACGTTTACGCGTTACATGGCTAAACACCATCCAAAGCGAACGAACAATCGATCCAAATCCAGCTAGAAATTTAAACATTTTGTTCTCCCTGCCCTTACCACAAGATCACGGCACCAGTCACCAACAGGTTGACTAGAGCTAATGGCAAGCAAATTTTCCAACCAAAATTCATTACCTGGTCATAACGTGGACGCATTAATGAACCACGTGCCAACACGAACATCATTACAAAGAATGCTGTTTTGATAATGAACCAGAATGCTGCTGGAAGGAACGGAATTTCAAGGTTGAATGGCGCGAGCCAGCCACCGAAGAATAACGTCACGATTAAAGCAGAGATTAGTACTACGTTGACGTATTCCGCAACGAAGAACATCCCCCACTTCATGCCGCCGTATTCGACATGGTAACCTTCAGCCAGTTCTTGTTCTGCTTCTGGTTGGTCAAATGGATGACGATGCGTCACCGCAACACCCGCAACCACGAAGATCAGGAAGCCAAGGAACTGAGGCACCACGAACCAGACATCACGTTGTGCTTCAACGATTTCACGCATGTTGAATGAGCCGGCAATTGCCACCACACCCATCAGCGAGATCCCCAGGAACACTTCATAAGAAATGGTCTGAGCCGCAGAACGTAAACCACCGAGTAAGGCGTATTTGTTGTTGGATGACCAGCCACCGAACAGTACTGCATAGACTGCAATACCTGCCATTGCCATAAAGAACAACAGGCCGATGCTCATGTCTGCCACACCTAGATAAGGTGAAACAGGAATAACCATGAACGACAGCACAGCAGTTGCCATCGCAACTGCTGGCGCCATACGGAAAGTCAGTTTGTCAGCAAATTTTGGTGTCCAGTCTTCCTTGAACATGATTTTCAGCATGTCGGCAACAATCTGGAACATACCGCCCGGACCGACACGGTTCGGACCGTAACGGTCTTGCCACAAGCCGAGTAAACGACGTTCAATAAAAGACATCAACGCAGCGATCAGTACTACAACCAGCAAGATCACAATCGCTTGAATGACTGAATAGGCAATTGGCCAGTTTTCAGCCCACAGCGGCGTTTGACGGATTAATTCTTGTTCCATGAATTACACTCCTACCGCGACTGAAACAGGCTCTGCAAGAGATACCGTCGGTGCCAGACCGATTGGGTAGCCAATATAACCTGTCGGTAAATATTCAATCACTTGAACTGGAAGAACGATTGACGTCTCACCTGCTTTCACCGTGATTGTCTGACCATCTTGAACATTTAAGCGGGCTGCATCCTGTTCACCGACCGCAAATACCGCTTCAGGAATACGTGTTTCCATTGCCGGTGTTTTTACGGTGAATTCACCTGAACCAAAAATATGGTGCATTGGAACTAGGCGGAAGCTTTCAGCATTAACCAAAACAGGTGCCGGTGCAACAAAGGTACGTGCCGGAAGTTTTGCCAAACGGTCGAATAAACGAACGCCTGAATCACCACCTTTCAAATGACCACCGACATTGTCCTGGAATTTGTTCCAGGCTTGCGGCGAGTTCCAGCCGGCAGACCATGCAAATGGTACCAGTGCTGAAGGTGTTTGAGTTCCGACATAACCTTCCATCGAGAAGGTTAATGCAGAGTCGTTGTCCACTGGCTGTTTTGGCTCATGGACAGACAATGGCGCGCGCATCGAAGTACGACCTGAGTAACGACGTGGTTCACGTGCTACTTTAAGACCATGGACACGGAAGCCCGCATCAGGCGCAACATCCAGAATGCCTTCAAGTGCAGGTACGTTTTTCGCAACTGACTCGATCACATCATCCAGCAACGTCCAAGAAATCGCTTTGCCTTTCACGCCGGTTTCCAGAGCGTGTAACCAGCGCCAAGATTCTTTGATTGCCAATTCAGGATTGTAGTAGCTCGGGTCATACACTTGGTAGAAACGTTGTGCACGGCCTTCTTGCGATACCACCGTACCATCACCTTCAGCAAAGCTTGCAGCAGAAAGCACGATGTCGGCTTTTTTCACTGTTTCAGTTTCAGAGTGATCTAAAACAATCACGTCTTTGCCTGAAAGTGCAGCATCCACTTGTGCAGCAGGTAGACGACGATACAGATCGTTTTCAACCACGATCACTGCATCATAATCTTGTGCAAAGGCTTGCTCTAAGCTTTGACCACCGAAGATTGCCATACCCATCGAGTTCACTTCAGGAACTGTCAAGGTCAAGCCTGCATTACCCAGATTTTGTGCAACTTGTGCAGCAGCTTCCATGATTGATGCATCATGTAAGCTGGTACCCGAGATGATCAATGGTTTTTTCGCAGCTTTTAAGGTGTCGGCAATCGTTTGTGCAAATGCTTTCGCATCGTCATCTAAACCGAGAATTGCTTCGCCCTTCACGCCCGCAGCAACAGCAAAACCTAAACGTGCAATGTCGTTTGGAGAAGCAACCACTTCGCCTTCGGCAACATCAGACAGACGGGTTTGTGTCGCAGCCAGGATGTAAATCGGAGATTTCGCATCTTGAGCAATACGTTGTACCGGCTCAGCCAGCCATTCCTGGGTACGACGTTCCGCTGCCATCTCTTTGCCTTTATTTTTCGCAGCTTGGCGAACAGATAAAGCCATACGTGGCGCAGTTTGGGTTAAGTCTTCACCTAAGATCAAAACTGCATCATAGCTTTCAATTTCACGCATATTCGGGTTGTAAACACCCTCGGTTTGCATGATTGAAGCTGCAAGTTCAACCAGATTTTGCTCTTTTTGAGATAAACCTGTTGAGAAGTTCTCTTGACCCACCAACTCACGCAGCGCGAAGTTTGATTCAAGTGATGCACGCGGTGAACCAATCCCCAGAACTTTTTTGTCCTGGATATTTGCAATCACCGTATCAAGTGCTACATCTACTGAAACAGTTTCTACAGTCGCACCTTTACGGAATTGTGGTTGACGCGGACGGTCTTCGCGGTTCACATAACCTGTACCGAAACGACCTTTATCGCATAGGAAGTATTGGTTAACTTCACCATTGAAACGGTTTTCGACACGGCGAAGTTCACCATAACGCTCACCCGGAGAGATGTTACAACCTGAAGAACAGCCTTGGCATACGCTTGGCGCATATTGCATGTCCCATTTACGGTTATAACGTGCCGAATGAGTTTTATCGGTAAATACACCTGTTGGACAAACTTCAGTCAGGTTACCCGAGAATTCAGATTCTAAAGTGCCTGATTCCGGACGACCGAAATACACACGTGATGCGTTGGCATACACGCCGAAGTCCGTACCACCTGCATAGTCTTTGTAATAACGCACACAACGGTAACAGGCGATACAACGGTTCATTTCGTGAGAAATGAATGAGCCAAGCTCTTGGTTGTAATGGGTACGTTTGGTGAAACGGTAGCGACGACGGTCATGCTGTGTCATTACGGTCATATCTTGTAAATGACAGTGACCACCCTCTTCACAAACCGGACAGTCGTGCGGGTGGTTGGTCATCAAGAATTCAACAATCGAAGCACGGAAATCTTTTGCTTCTTTGTCTTCAATCGAAATGTAGGTATTGTCAGATGCAGGCGTCATACATGACATGACCAAACGACCACGGGTATCTTCCGGATTCGCGTATTGAGTCACGGCACATTGACGGCAAGAACCGACAGAACCTAAGGACGGATGCCAACAAAAGTATGGGATATCAATGCCAAGACTCAAACATGCTTGTAGCAAGTTTTCCGAGCCGTTGACTTCATACGATTTGCCATCGACATGAATTGTAGCCATAGTCGAATTCCTTAAGCTTGTTCTACGGAGCTAACTTGAGCAGCGGCATTCACCACCTTCGCTTCAAATTCGCCACGGAAATGTTTGAGTGCGCCCATGAGCGGTTCCATTGCACCCGGTGCGTGGGCACAGAAAGTTTTACCGATCCAAAGCTTACGCGTTAACTCTTGTAAGTGATCGATATCTTCCTGTTTACCTGTGCCATTTTCCAGCGCTTTTAACGCTTTCACTGCCCAAGGCAAGCCATCACGGCAAGGGGTACAGAAACCACATGATTCGCGTGCAAAGAATTCTTCTAGGTTACGTGTTGCTGAAACCATACATTGGGTTTCATCAACCACCATGAGCAGACATGTTCCCAAACGAGAACCTGCTTTCATGATGCTTTCCGCATCCATCGGAAGATCGATATGCTCGGCCGCCAGGAAGTCCGTTGATGCACCACCCGGTAACCATGCTTTCAGCGTTAAACCATCGCGCATACCACCCGCGTGATCTTCAATCACTTCACGCGCAGTCGTACCAAAAGGCAATTCCCATAGACCCGGGAATTTCACTTTACCTGATGCACCATAGATTTTGGTACCTGGATCTTTCGATTTGCCCGCAGACAAGCCGATATACCATTCAGGGCCACGCAGCATGATGGCGGGTAAGTTGTTGTAGGTCTCTACGTTGTTGACAATCGTAGGACGACCCCAAGCACCTGCAACTTGCGGGAATGGCGGTTTGGTACGCGGGTTGGCACGACGGCCTTCAAGCGAGTTAATCAATGCAGTTTCTTCACCACAGATATAACGACCTGCACCGGTATGCACGTGTAACTCGAAGTTCCAGCCGGTACCCAGGATGTTATCCCCTAAGTAACCTTTGGCACGAACTTGCTCAAGCGCTTCATTTAAGTACTGAGCCGCTTCGATGTACTCGCCACGGATAAAGATATAACCGTGGGTTGCTTCAAGTGTATAACCCGCGATCAGCATCCCTTCGATCAGTTGATGTGGAAGATCTTCCATCAACAAACGGTCTTTGAAGGTACCTGGTTCCATCTCATCGGCATTACAAATCAGGTAACGTGGACCTGAATTGTCATTTGGCGCCATTAGTGACCATTTGATGCCTGCCGGGAAGCCTGCACCACCACGACCTTTAACAGTCGCTGCCTTCACCACGTCCAATACATCTTTAGGCGACATCGACAGGGCTTTTTTAAAGCCTGCATAACCTTCGAGCGCTTCGTAATCATCTGCATTACGTACGTTCGCTTGTTTGCTTAAACGCCATGTGAGTGGATGCGTTTCCGGGTTACCGTCGCCATAAATTGGTTTTGGTTCAGTATTCATACATACTTCTCCAACAGCTGTTTCACCGAAGTCACTTCAACCAGACCGTGCGTGTCTTCATCAATCATTAAGGTTGGGCCTTTGTCACAGTTGCCCAGACAGCAAATTGGCAACAAGGTAAAGCGACCATCTGCAGTCGTTTGACCAAACTGAATGCCTAATTCGCGCTGGAATGCTTCTGCCAAAGTTTCCGCACCCATCAAGAAGCACGCAATCGAATCACATAACAAAATTACGTGACGACCGACCGGCTGACGGTAAATACGGTTATAGAAGGTTGCCACACCTTCCAGATCTGCAACGCTCATGCTCAGCATTTGCGCGATGGCATTCATTTGCGCATCATCTACCCAGCCATTACGGCGTTGTACACACTTTAGCGCGTCCAGACATGCCGCACGTGGGTATGGATAGTGCCCCATGTGATGTTCGATATCGTGAATTTCGTCCGCAGTCAAAATTCCTTCAACGTTCACACGTGGCTTTTTATCAGTCAAAATCATCATAATGCGTTTACCCCTTAGCGATCCACGTCAGCCATTACGACGTCAATGGTCGCTAAATAAATGATTAAGTCAGACATGAGGCTGCCGTTAATCACAGAAGGCATTTGCTGTAAATGCGTGAAGGTTGGTGTACGAATACGGGTACGGTAACTCATGGTTGACTTGTCTGAAGTCAAGTAGTAGTTCGACGCACCTTTCACCACTTCCGCCATCACAGATGCTTCACCTGCCGGCATTACAGGACCCCAAGATACGCTTAAGAAGTGCGTAATCAAGGTTTCAATATCTTGTAATGTCTTGTCTTTTGGTGGTGGAACAGCCAGTGGATGGTCTGCTTTGTACGCACCAGACGGCATGTTGTCTAGACATTGCTTGACGATTTTCAGTGATTCTTCGATTTCACGGAAGTGAACCATGACACGTGCATAAGCATCGCCTTCGTACTCTAAAGGAACCTCGAAATCGTAATTTTCGTAGCCGCTATACGGACGATATTTACGAACGTCAAAGTCAATACCTGTAGCACGTAGACCAGTACCGGTTACACCCCAAGCCAATGCAGATTTAGCGTCATATTGCGCTACACCTTGTGTACGACCCATGAATACAGAGTTGCGTAATGCAGCTGTGTAGTATTCATTCATACGCTTCGGCATCCAGTCGAGGATTTCGCGAATGAGGTGCTGCCAGTTATTTGGCAAGTCATGCGCAGTACCACCTATACGGAACCAAGCTGGGTGCATACGGTAACCCGTGATCGCTTCAATCGCGTCATAAATCTTTTGACGGTCAGCGAACATATAGAATACTGGGGTCATACCACCGGCATCCTGAATTGCAGTACCAATAAACAACAAGTGGTTATTGATACGGAACAATTCCGACATCATCACGCGGATACATTGCGCACGGTCCGGTACAGTAATGCCCGCCATTTGCTCCACGCCCATCACATAAGGCATGTTTTGTGCACAACCACCCAAGTAGTCGACACGGTCTGTATACGGAATGAATGAATGCCAGGTTTGACGTTCAGCCATCTTTTCCACACCACGGTGGTGATAACCGATATCAGGCACACAGTCTTTCACTTCTTCGCCGTCCAGCTGCAAAATTACACGGAATGCACCGTGCGCAGATGGATGGTTAGGCCCCAAGTTCAGGAACATGAAGTCTTCATCGGCATTACCGCGCTTCATACCCCAATCTTCAGGCACGAAACGCAGATGTTCCTGTTCGTAGTCCTGCTTGGCCTTGTCTTGTAAATACGGGGTATATTCAGTCGCACGTGCAGAATATTCTTTACGTAGCGGATAACCTTCCCAATAGGTTGGCAACAAGATACGACGGAGCATTGGATGCCCTTCGAAATTGATCCCAAACATATCGTAAGCTTCACGTTCGTACCAGTTGGCATTTGGCCAGATGTTGGTTGCCGTCGGAAGATTCAGATCACTTTCAGCTAAGGCAACCTTAATACGAATGTCAGTATTACGCTCGAGCGACAACAAGTGGTAGAACACTGTGAAGTCAGACGCAGGTAAACCGTCGCGGTGCGTACGCAGACGCTCATCTACCGCAGACAAGTCGAACAACATCACGTAAGGACGTGATACTGTACGCAAGAACATTAAAACTTCTTGTACACGTGCGCGCTCAACCCAGACTGTCGGGAAATCCTCGAAAGTCGTTTGCACATAGAAGTTCTCACCAAATTTGGTTTTGAGTTCTTCAATGATGGCAAATGCTGGGCGTGAATCAACTGGTGTTGATTCTGGCATAGCAATGTCAGTTTCAGCCATTGGCTTGGCTTCCTATTTAATACAAATTCAGTCAACCTAAACGACAATTACACCCATAGCGGGTGCAGCAAAAAAGACCAGTCGTTTAAATTATTTAATTTCATCCATAGAGCGCAAGTTCTTCACAGCAACACGCTGATCTTTCTTACGGTCACGTTCCGGCATCATCTTTGGCTTATACACTGGCTTAAGATCATCACCGATCACCGCAGAAAGCGGACGACGCTCGAGTTGAATCTGGTCTTGCAACAGCATTAATGCCTGAATCAAAGCTTCAGGACGTGGTGGGCAGCCGGGAACATAAACATCGACCGGGATGATTTTATCCACACCTTGTACCACTGAATAAATGTCGTACATCCCACCTGAGTTGGCACATGCCCCCATTGAAATGACCCATTTCGGTTCAAGCATCTGTTCATACAAACGTTGAATGACAGGCGCCATTTTCACAAAGCAGGTACCCGCCACAATCATTAAATCCGCCTGACGCGGTGAAGCACGAATCACCTCGGCACCAAAACGTGACAAGTCATGCACACCGGTTAAGGTCGTCGCATACTCTACATAGCAGCATGATGTACCAAAGTTAAACGGCCAAACTGAGTTTTTACGACCCCAGTTGACTGCTGTATGTACCACATCCTCTAAACGAGTCATGAATACATTTTTATTCACTTCTTCTTCAAGTAACGGATCTTCTACAAGGATACGCTCTTGAAGTGGATATTGATCAGCATCCGGATTCGCACGGGTTAATGTATATTTCATCCCGTCTTACTCCTTATCAGATGATTTAGCCGGTGAGCTTTTCACACGACCAGAGGATTGAGCTGGGATTTGACCTGTAGGGTCGATTACCAATTCTTCAATTGAGTTAAAGCGCGTAATTTCTGCTAGATCCATATTTGGCGAACCAATCTTAGCTTTAATTCCTGCGGCTTTACGTTTGTCTGAAGGTGCCCAGTTGAGTGCGCCTGTGGATAATTCGTAAACCAAACCAACAAGTAAAACTAAAATAAAGATAGCTGCAGTTGCAAAACCAATCCAACCTACTTCACGAACAGAAACCGCCCATGCATATAGATAAAGTGCTTCTAAATCAAACACCACGAAGAAAATTGCAACTAAATAGAACTTTGCAGACAAGCGGATACGAGCCCCACCTGCACCAACAACACCTGACTCAAACTGCTCCTGCTTGGCACGGCCCCATGATTTACCCCCGAGGAGTAATGGGACGGTCAGCATAAAGACGCATAAAAATGTAACGCCGATCACGAAGGCAATAATTGCCCATTCGTATGGAGTAATAGCACTCATGCGGGGATAACTCCTGGCAGGCCTATTTGTTAACAAAGAATGTATGTATTGGCCTTCAAATACACCAAACACAAAATTAATCCCGCCAATTGTACCTGATTTTGGATTTCACTTGCTAGTTTATAAGCCTTAGTCTTTGGGATGATTTTTTAGGCATTTCAGCATTTAATTTGCGTTTGATCTCTCAACATCCGATTTAATCGTTTTATTGGATTAAGTTTTAATTTTCTATTAATTTTTCTATAAACAGTATTCCTGAAAAATAAATCCATTTCAGATCATTCTTGCTTGGCCTCTGGCTTAGATATAGCCCCTTTCACGACCAAAGCAAAGAAAAATCAGACAAAAACTTATTCTATCCATAACTTTCAGCGGATAAAGCTTTTGATTTAATTTGATATTTAACATGATTTTCACATTTTAACTTGGATTAAAGCACTTTAAGCCCAACCTCACTCAAGGCAAGCAATTGTATCTTTTTGCAACACACCCAACAGACTGATTCAGAATATGTTATTTGTATTTCTAAGCCACATAATGACATTAATAAAGTAACAATAAGGAGTCCTTGCATGTCTCTACGCTTCTCGCATAAGCCGAATTATTTTTTATTTGCCCAGTTACTGGTGCGACATATCCAAGATTATGTCCAGAAACACCCCAATATAAGTCAGGTCGCTTTTGACTTGCGCGATATCCATGCACTGTTTCAAGAGGATCATGCCTCTTCCAGCATTAATCTGGATGGCATCATGAATATTGCCGATGAATACAAAGTAGAAACTTTATCTGGTGATCAGAGGCTGATCCAGCGCTATAGCATTGATGGAAAAAATACCAAGCTAATGATCGACTTCAATCCTGAAGCCCTGCATGGCCTAAAAGAAGGCAAACCATTGATTGAGCCGGATGCCACCATTCAGGAATAAAATTCTTCCCCAATAAAAAAACGATGCTCAGGCATCGTTTTTTTTATAACTCAAAAGCATTTATATAACATCAAGCTGAATGATCACTGATTTCCTCAGTCTTTTCTGCCAACTTGCGCTTGCTCTTCTTTACATAACGCTGTGCAGGCCAGCTCATGATAAAGCGCGCACCACCCAAGCTCGGACTTTGATCCACATGAATCTTGCCACCAAACCAGTACGCAATCCGGCTGACAATGGATAAACCCAAACCATAGCCACCCGAAGCACGGGTGCGGCTGTCATCCAGCCGGGCAAAGGCTTCAAAGACCCGGGCACGATCCACTTCCGGAATTCCCGGGCCATCATCTTCAACAGAGACATAAGCCTGACCATCCTGATCCAGACCACCACTGATCAGCACCTTATTGTCGCAATAACGTACCGCATTGCCGACCAGATTCTGAATTACGCGATGCAGATAACGGCGTTCTGCCTCAACCACCACATCAGGCATTGAATGTAGCTCAATGATTTTCTGGGTTTTTAATGCTTCAGTTTCCAGAGCTACCTGATTCAGCACTTCAAACAGATTGACCTTTTCAAACTCGATCGAAGGCATGCCCTGTTCTAGCTTGGCATAGGTCATGATCTCGTCAATCAGGGTATTCAGTGCTTCAATATCTTTATCAATCTGTTCGACCTGTTGCAGACGATAATCGTAATCATCTTCATCTGCCATCATTTCCACACCAAAACGAATCCGCGCCACCGGTGTACGAAGTTCATGCGACACCGCACGCATCAGTTCACGCTGGGCTTCAATCAGGCGCTGAATATGATCAGACATATTGTTAAAGCTAGAGGCCAGCGTTGCCATTTCGTCACTTCCTTCGACAGGAAGACGCAATGACATATTACCGGTTTTCATTTTGTTTAAGGCATAGCTGACTTCACGCAACTTGCGCTGCATTGGCACCAGCAAACCATACACCCCCAGACTCAGCACAAACAGGCTCAATAAGGTAATACCAGTCGCTAACTGGAATGGCATCCAGTTAAACAATGGCACCGGCCCCATCACCAAGACTTGTGAGGTCGAACCTGGAATTGGCGAAATAATTGAAATGGTGGTGCCACGGATTGAGGCACTATCCCGATACAGGATAATACTGTGATCAAGACGCAAGCGCCCGATCTGCTCGGAATCTAAAGGTAAGCTCTGTACGTTTTCAATCGATACCGGATAAGAAAAATGATCCTGAATAGCGGACAGATATTCTTTTTCCTGACCTGGATAATAGACCAGATAGTCCAGAATAAACACCGGCAAGGCTTTCATCTGCCGTTCAGTAATACTGTCAGCTTTAATATAAAGATAATGATTCGGGTCATCGCGCAGCCCCACCACAATATAGGCAATGCCGGTTTTGGCATCCCAGCGCACCACGGCTTTACGATCTGCAATACGGCGACCTTCTGCACGGGTGATATCCACCTTGCTGGCTTCTACATAGTGAATTGGCAATTCCAGCAAATCAGAAGCATCGGAAACCCAATCCATCTTTTGCTGAAGATTTGGCTGGCGCGCGACACCCTCACTGATGATATAGGCCATACCATCAGTCAGAGACTCACGATATTCTTGCGCACGCTGATAGTTGATAATCTGTACCAACAGATAGCCGAACACAGCCACCAACACGACAAGGATGACGAGTCCTGCGTATATACGCAAAAATATACTGTGTTTAAACACCTATAGTTTATCCTGCTCGTTCAAGCAACAACGTACATTTGCTTAAATATCATTAGTTTCTTTAACGAATAGATAACCTTTACTACGCACGGTTTTAATACGCTTCGGATTCTCTGGATCGTCACCAATTTTTGGACGGATACGCGAAATACGCACATCGATTGAACGATCCTGACCATCATATTCGATGCCACGTAAACGCTCGAAAATATCTTCGCGGGAAAGAATACGGCCAGCATTTGATGCAAGCAACCACAACAGGTCATATTCCGCACTGGTAAAATCAACCAGATCACCATTTAAAGTAACTGAACGACCACCATTGTCGATGACCAGATCATCAAATTCGATACGCTGTGCCACTTCATCTTCAGGCACCTTGTCCGTACGACGCAGTAATGCACGAATACGTGCCAGCAATACACGTGGTTGTACCGGTTTAGCGACATAGTCATCGGCACCCATTTCCAGACCCAAGACCTGATCCATGTCCTCAGTACGCGCAGTCAACATCAAGATCGGTTGATGATAATGCGGGCGCACTTCACGACAAATGGTCAAACCATCCGCTCCTGGTAACATCACATCCAGCACCACCATATCTGGCTGCTCAGCGATAATCCGGCGAATGGCCCGGTTACCATCTGGCTCCACCCCAACCTCAAGTCCATTACGAATGAGGTATTCCTGTGTTAAACGAGCAAGACGCTCATCATCTTCAACAATTAAAATCTTGGGTAACTTTTCTTCTTGGCTCATGTATTGCCCCTTATTTGGTGGATCTACGCTATAGGCGTATCCTTTTGAAATCCAATAGATACGTTTTTAATATGCTTGCAATATACACACGTTTACATTGTAAACAAGATAGCGTTCACCAAACTGATACATCAAGATAGCATTTTGTAATATTTTATCGTGCATTTTTTGGGCAACTATGCTTGAAACAGTGATTTAGATCTGATTTGTGATTTACACAACTATTACATGGACAAAATATGACTGCTTGATTCAGCACTTTTTAGTTATCCACAATGTTATCTATAAGCACTTTCCCGGGACTTTGTTATGCTATGCCTTGCCTGATAAGGCTTATACAAAAATCAATAAAAATAGCGATATTTTTACAAGGATTAAAGCAAAACTTAAGAAAAATATTTAGCTAAATGTCAATATTGATCTACCCTAAATTTTCCCGTATCTTGTGTTCAATTAATTTTAAAACCACTAGGTCTTGTGTTTATTCCTCAAACACTGTGCATGAAACTTGCCCAGTTCAAACGGTCCATAAACATAAAAATAGATGACAATGGAGCTATGCTAACATGAGCGTAATCACTTCAACTCCTGGTCAACTTCAGGTGATTAAACGCACCGGTGATGTTGCCGCTTTTGATGCAGAAAAAATTTCTGTCGCAATTGGTAAAGCGTTTTTGGCGGTTGAAGGCCAGCAAAGCGCTGACTCGAGCCGGATCCATGATCGTATCGAGCAACTGACGGAAATGGTACTGAATACCTTTAAACGTCGCTTACCTTCTGGCGGAACGATTCATATCGAAGAAATTCAAGACCAAGTTGAACTTGCGCTAATGCGTACGGGCGAACAGAAAGTTGCACGCTCTTATGTCATTTACCGTGAACAACGTTCTGAAGCACGTAAACAGTTAGGTGCACACCATCATCCGACCCTGCAAATTACCGATGCTGAAGGCCAACTTAAGCCACTTGATTTAAGTGCTTTAACTGCGCATGTTACTAAAGCAGCAGAAGGCCTTGAAGGAATTGATGTACAAGCCATTGTCGATGAGACCGTGAAAAACCTGTACAACGGTGTAAAAGAGTCTGACATCTCCACCACCATGATGATGGCGACCCGTACCCGGATCGAGCAAGAGCCGAACTACACCTATGTGACCGCACGTTTGTTGCGTGATGATCTGGTGGCGACTGGTTTGAAATTCCTGGGGCTGCCTACGGATACGCATGAAGGTGAAGCACTTGAAACTTTCCTGAAAAAAGGGATTGAGCTTGAGCTTATTTCACCAGAACTGCTTAACTTTGATCTGGCGAAACTGGCAGCGGCGATTCAACCAGAACGCTCAAACCAGTTTACCTACCTAGGTCTACAGACTTTATTTGACCGCTACTTCATCCATTCCGATGGCGTACGTTTCGAATTGCCGCAATTGTTCTTTATGCGTGTATCTATGGGCTTGTCGCTCAATGAAGAAAACCGTGAAGAACGTGCCATCGAGTTCTATAACTTGTTGTCTAGCTTCGACTATATGGCATCGACGCCTACCCTGTTTAACTCAGGTACGCTTCGTCCACAATTATCGAGCTGCTACTTAACCACCATTGATGATGACCTGTATGATATTTATGGCGCAATGCGTGATAACGCCATGCTGTCTAAATGGGCAGGCGGTTTGGGTAACGACTGGACACCAGTGCGTGCTTTAAACTCTTACATCAAAGGCACCAATGGTAAGTCGCAAGGTGTAGTTCCATTCCTTAAAGTCGCGAACGATACGGCTGTTGCGGTCAACCAAGGTGGCAAGCGTAAAGGTGCAGTTTGTGCATATCTTGAAACCTGGCACCTGGACATTGAAGAATTCCTGGAACTTCGTAAAAACACCGGTGATGACCGTCGTCGTACCCACGACATGAACACAGCGAACTGGGTTCCTGACCTGTTCATGCAACGTGTATTCGAAGATGCGGAATGGACATTGTTCACACCTTCTGAAACCCCAGATCTACATGATTTGACCGGTGCAGAATTCGCTGAGCGTTATGCTTACTACGAAGGCATTGCCAAAGAAACAAACATGCTGCACAAGAAAATCCGTGCAAAAGATTTGTGGCGAAAAATGCTGTCGATGTTGTTTGAAACTGGTCACCCGTGGATCACATTCAAAGACGTCTGTAACTTACGTTCACCACAGCAACACGTAGGTGTAGTGCACTCTTCTAACCTGTGTACCGAAATTACGTTGAACACCAGCAAAGAAGAAATCGCGGTGTGTAACTTAGGTTCGATCAACCTGGTTCAACACGTGCAAGGCGGTGTACTGGATCGCGAAAAACTGGCACGTACAGTAAAAACTGCTGTGCGTATGCTCGACAACGTGATTGACATCAACTACTACGCTGTTCCACAAGCACGTAATTCAAACCTGAAACATCGTCCAGTCGGTATGGGTATCATGGGCTTCCAGGATGCTTTATACGAAATGAACCTGGCGTATGGTTCTGATGCTGCGGTTGAGTTTGCTGATGAATCAATGGAAGTGATTTCGTACTACGCGATTTCAACTTCAAGTGACCTTGCTGTTGAACGTGGTACCTATGAGACATTTAAAGGTTCATTGTGGGATCAGGGTATTTTACCAATCGACTCACTGGATCTGGTTGCAAAAACACGTCCTGAACGTATGTTCGAAGTTGACCGCACTCAACGTTTGGATTGGGACACTTTACGTGCCAAAGTTCAAAAAGACGGTATGCGTAACTCAAACGTGATGGCGATTGCGCCAACTGCAACGATTTCTAACATTTGTGGCGTGTCTCAATCGATTGAGCCTACTTTCCAGAACTTGTATGTGAAATCGAATCTGTCTGGCGAGTTCACCGTGATTAACCCGTACCTGGTACGTGCGTTGAAAGAACGTGACCTTTGGGATGCAGTAATGGTCAACGACCTGAAACATTTCGAAGGCTCTGTACAGAAGATTTCCCGTATTCCTGAAGAGCTTAAAGCCATCTTCGCGACTGCATTTGAAGTTGATACACGCTGGATCGTAGATGCTGCATCACGCCGTCAAAAATGGATTGATCAGGCTCAGTCTCTGAACCTTTACATCGCTGGTGCAAACGGTAAGAAACTGGACATCACTTACAAGATGGCCTGGTTACGTGGTCTTAAAACCACTTATTACCTACGTGCATTGGGTGCGACTTCTGCTGAGAAATCGACCATTAACACTGGCGCACTAAATGCTGTTAAAGCGACTGCAACTGCAGCACCTGTTGCAGCAGCCGCTCCAGTGGTTGAAGCGAAAAAACCTGAAGTTCCTGCAGAGGAAGAAGGTTTTGCGCAAGCGGCTCCAGTGCCAATGGCATGTTCAATTGACAATCCAGATTGTGAGGCTTGTCAGTAATCTGACAGGTTTTAAATCCTCCCCCGACCCTCCTTTATTAAAGGAGGGAGAAAGTCCCCCTTTTATAAAGGGGGATTTAGGGGGATTACGAAATTTAGGCAATAAAAAAGCCCTCTAGCGTCGACCAAAACTAACTAGAAGGCTTTCAATCTCGAAGTGATACCAAGATGGTCACAACGAGGCTGGCATATGAGAATGCGTGAGCGATTCTATCATTGAATTAGTTTATGAGCCAGTAAGAGTCATCTTGATTTTGTATCAAGGAGTACTGAGCATGGCTAATAATCAAAAAGCAGCTCGAAGTGCTATCACTGGTCAATACGTTACTTTGGAATATGCTAAAAAGCACCCAAAGACCACGATTGTTGAAACAGTGAAGCCAGCAAAATCATCTAAAAAATGATTTAAACGTGAATCCTAGTTTCGGCTAGGATTCACAAACTAAAAGTAAAAGGAAACCTCAATGCCCTATATGACCCACAACTACATGTTAGGACTTGCGGCATTGCTGATTTCCTTTGCTATTACCTTTTACGCACCACTTGCTTATTTCTGGTTCAAACTACGCCAGCAGCGTAAACAAAATAAGTAGTGGGGATAGTGCTGCTGTATAAATTCACAGCATTCATCGATAAAACTTAATTTTGCTTACACAAATTAAGCGTATAGTAAGACATCTCAGCCAAGCTGAATGTCTCATAAAAGATATGAAGCAACGTAGAGAGAATTGATATGTCTATCCTAAGTTGGGACGATTTCGAAGATGATTCGCAAAAACCGGCTGCTCCTGAACAGCAGCCTGCGCCCGTCGAGCCGCAAAAAGCGACTAATTCACAGATGGTATCTGATGCAGGCAACGCATCGCCGGATGTGGCAACTACACAACCCCTTAGAGCCACTCAAAACCGAGGATCAAATCCAACCGATTCGCTGGCAAGAGCATCTGCTTCTCTAGAACAACTTGATGTTGCTCCAGGTCTGGAAGAGCTTGAAATGGGTGCACAGCGTGTACAGGTTGACGACAAGGCGATGATCAACTGTCGTGCCGACTTGAACCAGCTTGTTCCGTTCAAATACGAATGGGCTTGGCAGAAGTATCTTGATGGATGTGCAAACCACTGGATGCCGCAAGAAGTCAACATGAACCATGACATCGCACTTTGGAAATCTGAAAACGGCCTGACTGAAGATGAACGTACCATTGTCATGCGTTCACTCGGTTTCTTCTCGACTGCCGATTCACTGGTTGCAAACAACCTGGTACTGGCGATTTACCGTCACATTACCAACCCTGAATGCCGTCAGTACATCTTGCGTCAGGCATTTGAAGAAGCGATTCATACACACGCTTACCAGTATTGTATCGAATCGCTCGGTATGGATGAAGGCGAAGTCTTCAACATGTACCGCGAAGTTCCGTCAGTGGCACGTAAAGCAGCGTGGGGTCTGAAATATACCCAGTCTTTAAGTGATCCTACTTTTAAAACCGGCACACCTGAAAATGACCAGATCCTGCTGCGCAACCTGATCGCGTTCTACTGTGTACTTGAAGGGATTTTCTTCTACTGCGGTTTCAGCCAGATCCTGTCGATGGGCCGTCGTAACAAGATGAATGGTGTTGCCGAGCAATTCCAGTACATTTTGCGTGATGAATCCATGCACCTGAACTTCGGTATTGATATGATTAACCAGATCAAGATCGAAAACCCGGGTCTATGGACAACCGAGTTCCAGGAAGAAATCATTCAGATGATTCTTGAAGGCACAATGCTGGAAATCGAATACGCACGTGACACGATGCCACGCGGTGTACTCGGCATGAATGCTGGCATGATGGAAGAATACCTGAAGTTCATTGCTAACCGTCGTCTGGCGCAGTTAGGCTTGCCTGAACAGTTCGCTGGTGTGAACAACCCGTTCCAGTGGATGTCAGAAATGATGGACTTGCGTAAAGAGAAGAATTTCTTCGAGACACGCGTAACGGATTACCAAACTGGTGGTGCGTTAAGCTGGTAATGCTTTTTTAGATTTATTTCTAAAAAGGGAGGGTTAATCCCTCCCTTTTTTATTCTGATTCGAATTAAAAAAATATTTTCATATAAATCAAATAAATGGGATAACTTTATGCAATACCAAGCATTCTCACCATCAATGAATTTTGATGAAAAATGTGTACATAATTCCGATATTTTCACTTTATACCAAAACAACTTCACTAATCAGTCAGGTAAATATATCAGTGTAATTCTGCCTGAAACTGATCAAAACCATTTAGATGTACAGATAAGTCCACGTATTAAACTAAGACTTACTTATCAAAATGAATTAATCAAAGGACTCACATTAACAACCTATGAAAATGGAAAACAAAAAGGACATATCACCCTTTCCTCTTTTACACTAGGGCACATAACTGAATTTCTTGAAATTATAAAAATCCTTGATATTTCACAAGTAACTGAACGCAAAATTTCGTTTTCTTTAGAACAAAACAATCAATGCAAAGAATCTATCTCGACACTTATTAATCAAACATTAAATAACGATGATAAATCTAGCCTAGTTTCTGATTTTCTAAATAGTGGAGTGATTACAAACCACGACATTGTAAATACTGGATATAGGAAACTTAGTCTTCAAAAATTTAAGAAACTTCTCAACAGTGAAGATTATCTCAATACATATAAAAATGAAAATAGCATCCAAAATTCATCACCTGAAAAAGTATGGCAATACTTTTTTAAAAACAATCCATGGATTTTCGGATATGGCTTAGATTATAGATTTCAGTCCATACTACAAGATGAAGCTAATCTGAATGCAGCAAACTTAGGTGGGAAAAATGCAGTCAATGCGGATTTTCTATTGGGTGACAATAAATTCACTACATTTGTAGAAATCAAAAGACCTGATACGAAACTCTTCAGCGAAAAGATGAATCGATCTAATAGCTGGAAATTATCTACTGATTTATACGAAGCACATTCCCAAATATTGGAACATAAAGCTAGCGGGCAAATTAAGCTAAGTGAAAGCTCAAGAGAGTATGATAAAAATGGTGAAGAAATTAAACAAAAAGCTTATGACTCTAAGACTATTTTAATTATTGGAAAATGGACTGAACTCGATAAAAGCAAAAATGCGCAAGAGAAAAAAATTAAAGAAAAAACCTTTGAATTATTTCGGCAAAATTCAAAAAATGTAGAAATTATTACCTTTGATGAACTCTATGCACGAGCTGAATTCATTGTGGGACAATAAAATAAAAATCCCGCATCATAGCGGGATTTTTTTATTCAAAATTTACTTAAAATGCTTTGGTCACACTCAAGCCAGCACTCCAGTTACGTCCTTCCGCTGGTTCAAAGAAGCGTGAATTGCTTTCATTGACGATGACTGAACCCGAATAGTCTTTATCCAACAGATTGTCCACCCGTGCAAAAGTATTCACTGCCCAATCCTGCATTTTCCACTGATAACCTACATTGGCACCAGCGACTGTGTAGCTTGGTGCAGTATCAGAATTTAAGTCATTCACATAAATCTTATCGGAGTAACGCACATCGAGTCCTGCGTGTAAGCCACTTTCAGGCTTCCAGCCCAGACTTAAAAATGCCTGATTTTTGGCAATCCCCGGAATATAGTTCCCGGCTGAAATAGCGGCAACCGTACCGATTGCGGGAATTTCAGCATCAAAAGTAGCATCTATATAGCTATAACTTGCTTGTGCTTTTAAATCACGCCATACATTTTTATTCCAGGAGAGTTCAATACCTTTTCTTAAAGTTTTATCTGCGTTTCGGAAAGAAGAGCGGCCATTGTCATTTTCTGCAGAGACAATATCATTCTCAGTTTGAGTTTGGAAAATAGCAACAGTAAAATCACCTAATGTATTTGCAGATTTCAATCCCATCTCATAGGTTTCACTTTCTGCTGCTTTTAGATCAAGTGTGCGACTACTGCCATCTGCTGGATAAGACATTTCGGTAAAGGTCGGCGTTTCAAAGCCTTGTGCATAACTGGCATAAGTCATCAGCTCAGGTAAAATCTGCCAGCTTAAAGCCATGGATGGTAATAATTTATCATAAGTGGTTTTACCTGAATTATTGCCATTCGCTAAGAACTTGTCTTTAGACTTGAAATGTACATTGCTATAGCGCAGGCCGGCATCCAATGTCCAATCGGGAGCAAAGTGATAAGAAGCTTGCAAATACGGATCTAAATTCCACAGGGTATTATCTTCATTTCGACGCAGTTCACCTTTGACTCCCAAGCGATCACCTAAAAAGTTTTGATAGCCTTTACGGTCTTCAGTCATAGCATCTAAAGCGAGACCAGCAATCAGTTGGGTATTGGGCAGAATATCTTTACCCGTCCAGCGTAAATCTGTCCCATAAAAATTACGATCAAAATCAATCACGCCACCCGCATGATTTATTCCACCTTGTGCTGTGTTTGGAATCGACTGATATTGCGTGACTGCGCGCTGTCCCCAGTAGGCCATGCCATACAGTTCATGCTGGTCATTGATTGGCTTATTCCAGGTTAAACCTGTTTGCAGCTGTTCAATTTCTTTACGTGCATTATAAAGAACTACGTTGGCAGCGACCTGTCTGGGATTGGCCTTCCACTGTTCTCGGGTTAAACCGCCCGGATCATCCGCTGCAATTTTAACGTAGTTATTCATCCAGTTGATTTTAGAACCATCTTCCAGCTCCCAGGTCAGCTTGGCATTGCTCAGGACTTTATGCGCACTGCTATGCTCCCGATAGCCGTCGGTATCAAAATAAGAGGAGCTAATGATGTAAGCTGGTTCATCGGCATTTTCTGAACCACCTTGCAAAACCAGCTTGGTCTGCCCTTTATTCTGGCTCCCTGCAGAATGCCCCAGTTCAATCGAGTCAGCGCCTTGCCCTTCCCTTGTGGTGGTTAAAATCGTCCCCCCGGAAGAGTTACCATAGAGTGAGGAAAACGCACCACCTAAAACCTCAATATGATCCAGACTGTTCAAATCAATATTCGAAGTTTGTCCCTGCCCATCCGGCATTGTTGCAGGGATTCCATCCACATATAAACGCACACCACGCACACCAAAACTGGACCGTGCGCCAAAGCCTCGCATCGAAATTTGCAGGTCTTGGGCATAGTTTTCACGATTATTTAACTGTAATCCTGGAACGCCTTTTAATGTTTCCGAAAGGTTCACATTCAGGCTGTTATCTTGTTCTTGATTCAGATAATACACTGACGCCGGTGTGGTCAATCGCTCCCGATCGGTACGGGTCGCTTGAATGACAATCGTGTCTAACCTTTGGACTTCTTGTGTATCATTTTCTGCATAAATGTTCTGACCTATGCAAGCAATCAGGCATGACAAGGTCGATCTCACGAATGGAAATTTCGGGCTTTGGTACATAAATGACAGGCCTTATTTGAAAGTGGTTTAATGCGGCAAATACCTTATCGAGATGGCGTACATCTCATGATTCAACTCATTTTGTTTTAAGCATCGATATCCAATAAATGCGCTGATTCGATGACATATAGTTCGCTCAATGGATAGAAAAACTTTGAGCTTAAAATTCTGTGTTCGATAAATTCAGACTTGATTAATCCTTTATCTGAATTGCGCTTAAAATCAGCCATATACAAAGCATATTATTTTAATGCGATCTGAATGAAATTGAGCTTTCAGCAACAAATCAACATCATTTCTCTGTGTCCTTAAAACTCGATGTAGGCATTCAACAATACATAATAAAAAAAGCCTGACGGATCAGGCTTCTTCATACTGATTTAAAAGTTTAACTATTTATTGTCTGGCAAGGCATAAGCCACCAGAGAGTCACCCATTTTAGTCCCAAAGGAACCATGACCACCGGCCATAATGACCACATACTGCTTGCCATTCGCTTCATAAGTCATTGGCGTAGCCTGACCACCTGCAGGTAGACGGCCTTTCCATAACTCATCACCGTTGTTCACATTAATGGCACGGATATAGTTATCTTGAGTTCCACCCACAAACATTACATTACCCGCAGTAGAAATAGGCCCACCCAGCATCGGCACACCCATTTTGAATGGTGGCAATGGAATGCCCGGCATACTGTCACGAATGGTACCGATACGGCGTTTCCAGGCCACTTCATGAGTATTTAAGTCCACACCTGCAACAAAGCCCCAAGACGGCTGTTTACACGGCAGCCCAAACGGAGACAGGAACGCACTGATTTCAACGCCATAAGGTACACCATACATCGGTTGAACACCGGCTTCTGTGCCTGCACCTTTAGCCGTCTTAGGACGGTTCGGATCTTGAGGAATCAGTTTCGATACAAATGGCAGGCCAATCGGATTGGTTAATGCAATTTGACGATCCGGATTCACCGACATACCACCCCATTCAAACACACCCAGGTTACCCGGGAAGACCAGCGTCCCATTTTCAGAAGGTGGGGTATAAATGCCATTGTAATTCAATTTGTGGAACGCAACACGGCAGACCAACTGGTCAAACATGGTCGCACCCCACATCTGTTTATCGGTCAATTTATCTTGTGGCGCTAGGTTAAAATCAGAGAACGGTTGAGTCTTAGAATAGAACTCGCCTTTAGTTTGAGGTCCGCGTTTCACAGATTGTGGTACCGGTTTCTCGGTAATCGGCACAATCGCTTTACCATTACGACGATCCAGCACAAAAGCATTCCCGGTTTTGGTCAAGACATAAATGGCTGGAACCATATTGCCGTTTTTGTCTTTAATCTCGGTCAATGTCGGCTGTGAAGGTACGTCCATATCCCACAAATCGTGATGGGTAGTCTGGAAGTTCCATACCAGTTTGCCGGTCGTCGCATTCAAGGCCAGCATCGAGTTGGCATAACGTTCGTCCAGCTCAGTCCGGTGACCACCGTAAATATCCGGGGTACCCACACCCGTTGGTACGTAGACGATGTCCAGCTCGGCGTCATAGGCCAAAGGTGCCCAAGCATTTGGAGAGTTATGTACAAATTTTTGACCCGGTGCAGGAATTAAATTCGGATCTTCAGCGCCTGTGTCAAATACCCAAAGCAGTTCACCGGTATTGACATCATAACCACGGATCACACCCGATGGTTCTTCAGTTGAATAGTTATCTGTGGTTGAACCCGCAATAATAATAGTGGTGCCGGTTACTACAGGCGGTGAGGTTGGAATATAACCGCCCGGATATGGGAATGGCATATCTTTTTGCAGATCGACTTCGCCATTTTTACCAAAATCAGAACAGACTTTACCGGTGGTCGCATTGACCGCTACTAAACGCCCATCATTGACCGGTAAAATCACTTTTTGTGGACATTCAGCAGAGCTACTTTTTTTCGCAGCCAGACTGCTTTCAAAACCAGCCGTATTGTTGACATCATAATAAGACACACCACGACAGGTTAAATGCTGATAGGTATGATCAGCTTTCAGCTTTGGATCATAGGTCCATTTCGCCTTACCGGTTGCCGGATCAAGCGCAGTCAATTTCTGGTGAGTGGTACAGATGTACATGTTGTCACCCACCTTGATTGGGGTAACCTGATTGGTGGTTTCACCCGAGTCATTTTCAGTCTTGAATTCGCCCGTGTGATATTCCCAAGCCACCTGCAAATCTTTGACATTTTCAGTATTAATCTGCTTTAAGGGTGAATAACGCAAACCGGACTGGGTACGGCCATAGGCTGGCCAGTCTTCATCTGCCACACCCGGGATTGGCTGGTGGGCTGCAGGCTGCTGAGATTTTAATTCACCGCGAATTTCTTGCGGGTCATTAAATACAGCATAAATCATGACAGCGATGGTAATAGCCAGTGAACCACCCAGGGCAATTTTCGCACCTTTGCTTTGATCAAAACCGCGTGTTACTGCCGGAATCAGCAGGGCCAGACCAAACAGCCCTAAAATATCTAAACGCGGCGCAAGTGCAAAGAAATCTGAACCGACTTCCCACAGCCCCCACACCACTGTCGCCAAAACGAATATGGCATAAACAAGGAGTGCAGCACTTTTTCGTTGATATAAGAGAACTGCGGTCGCAATAAAGAGAATACCTGCAATGATGTAGTACCAAGACCCACCCAGCACTGCAAGATAAATCCCTCCAATCAGCAGTCCTATACCGAAAACAGCGGCAATGACCGCTAAAATCGTTTTCAGTACCGAACCTGATGATGAAGTATTCATATTGAACACCTATAAAAGTTTTTTTGAAAGTCCATGCACATGACAGGCATGAGCACCCTTATTGTTAAATTCTGAGTTATAAATACATCAATGTCTTAAGCAGGCATTGCCCATTACTGCAACAAAGCACCTAGAGATTCAATAGTGTATTTGCAACTAAAAACTATATTTTAAAATGACGTATTAAACTTGATTCCGCCCACCCAGACATTTTCACCATCTTTATATGCACCGACGTGACGCACATATTGCACATTCGGGCGAATGGTGAGCCAATTAGTGGCATGTAAGCCATAATAAATTTCTGCATCGATTTCTTGATGACGGTCAGCACTGACATCGTCATTCATGTTGATGCGTGCAATACCAAATGCGATTTCATCTTGAGGGCGTGAATCCATTGCACCCTTATAAACCAGCCCGATATTTTGCATATCACTGACATTATTGGTTTTGGGGTCATGCACTGTCGCATTCACAAAGCCGGTCAAACCACGCGAAGTATCTCCGTGATGTGCAGTCAATTGTTGCTTGGCAACAATCCAGCCCCCATGGTGATGATCGGTTTGATCTGGATTGGAAATGACTTCAGCCTCTGCTGTACTGTAGTAATAACCGGCACGGTATTCACCCGGTAGTTTCTGTTCACCCAGTTTAGGCGCCCAAACCACTTCTGCAGGAAGCATTGCCCCTTTGGAACCATCCGTACTCAGGTTAAATCCTTTACCACGTTCCAGATTCTCAGGGTTGTATTCATAAGCACCGACTTGGGCATAAAATTCAGGGTTAAGGTTATATTTGACCCGTGCAGCCCATTGGCTTACCGGCCAGTTGTACCACTGATCGCCAACCCAGTTCCCGACTTGTGAACCGCATAGGGCCAGATTCTGGAAATCACAGTCAAAACTATTGAAGTCTTCACCCTCACCAAAGCGTCCGACTTTCACATCCAGTTTTTGTTCCAGGAATTTTTTCTTGATCCATAAATCAGTCAGGCGCCAGGTTTGACCACGGCCCCAGACTTCTTGCACTGAACTCAGATGGCCATTTAAAGCAGCAGCGCTTTGAGACAGTGACTGACCGTTACGCTGGGTCACTGTTATTTGTGCTTCGGTGTCTTGCCAGCCTGCAATTTTTGCCAGATCCAGATGTGCCCCAAAAACAAACTGGTCCGCATATTCAGTTTTATGGTTTGAAGATCTTTGCGCATCGATCAAGGTTGCCATTTCACCGGTATAACCAAAACTGAAATCATAGCCCTGATTTTGGAGTGCTGTACGTTGCCCGTTCCAGTCACCGAGCATCCACGGGCTTTCCGAACTGAAAGCAGCTTCAGCATGCACAGTGGTCGTGGTTAAGATGAAAGAGGCACAGCAAAGGTAAACGGCCTTCGATAATGGGGAGAGATACATTGAATGTGATACCTTCATCACAATATGAAGCTTTTTATTATACGCCTGTTGATTTTAAAAAATCGTTACTAATAGATAAAAAGTATGAATAAAATGTTATATTTATTAGTATTATTATATGCTTTTTGTAAATTTAAAATTTATAAGTATCTGTTTATCATCATATTAAATTTAACAACATCAAACCATAGTTCCAAAGAAAAATTTGATATTCATCAGATAGATTTAGCTTTAATTTCTTATAAAAGATTCAGAGATAAATCAGCTCCATTACTATTTAATTTTCTTCATTTCAAATCATGCAACGCTACATTTTTTGTTGATTGAATACTGAATCACTATTGCGATAAGGCTTTTAAAAACATGAAAAAATTATTGTCATTTCACCATAAACTTTTAAAAATTAGATTATGCTAAAGTTATTCTGATAAGAAATTGCGTCGCTTTAAAACAATAATCTAGCTTAATAGACGAGAACAAGCATGAAAGGTTCAATCCTTGATTTTTCTATTCAACACAATACCGGTTTTATCTCGGGGGATGATAATCAGCGCTATAGCTTTAATGGCGCAGACTGGCGTAGTGAGCGTCCACCTTCACGCGGTGATCGGGTCGATTTTATCGTCAATACCGCGGGTGAAGCATCTGAGGTTTATTTAACCTCAGGCAGTTCTATTTATCTGGGAGAAAAAATTTCCAGTCAGCTTGGCAAATATTCAAATCTGGATCAAGCCGAGGAAAATTACAGCAGTATTGACTGGTTTGTAAAATGTCTGACCAACTATGCAAACTTTTCCGGCCGTGCACGCCGTAAAGAATTTTGGTTCTTTATGCTATTTTGTGTAATTTTAGGCATTGTTGCTGAGGTAATTGATACAGTTTTAGGCACTAAACCGCTGGTGAATAGCCTGCTTAATCTGGCACTTCTAGTCCCAAGTCTGGCCGTTGGCGCGCGTCGCTTGCATGATGTAGGACGCTCTGGTTGGTGGCAATTACTGACGCTTACCGTGATTGGCATACTGGTACTGATCTGGTGGTGGGCAACTGAAACCAAGCAACAAAACAATGAGTATGGTGCTCCTGCCAAATAACCGAACCTTACAAATCCCGTCTTGATGCGGGATTTGTTTATCGATTATTTAATGACTAAATATCAGCAAAATCAGACTTTCTCCATGCTGCAAGATCAATTAGTGAAATTTCCAGATGCTGTATGGGTGCAAATCTATAAAGATAAAATGCAGCTGATGAATATAGATGGCACGATTACGCATACTCTGCTACCCGATGTGCCTTATGCCCATCCGCGGAGTATTATTGCCGACTTTGATGCAGCCGCGGTGACGCTGAAACGGCTGTTACCATCGTCAATGATGAAGAAACTATTTAGCTCTATAGCACTGCTGCAAATTATGGATCTGCCTGAAGACGGTTTAACCGAAGTTGAAAAGCGCGCGTTACTCGAACTCGGTTATGAAAGTAGCGTGCAAAATGTCATCCTGTTTGACCATGCAGGAAATGCACTGACCAAAGCCAGAGTTCCACCCCAACATCGAATGACGATCATCAATATTTTACTGGTGATTATCATTATGGTGGTGTTGGCATCGACCTGGTTTTTGACGCTTTAAATGTTCTTGTAAGAGCAAAAATCCCGCACGCTGCGGGATTTTTATTGAGATAACAATCTAATAAGAGAGTTGATCTGTATAGATGTAGCAGCTTATAGACAAAATATCTCTAAAAATCAGCTCAAATAAAATAAGCAAAAATTAGGGTTTATTTAAAATAATCTAGCAACTGATTAAAGCGGTCTATTTGATATTTAGGCTGTGCCATCCCTAATTCCTCTGCACTCCCATAACCATATTTGACTGCAATAGATTCTATTCCATTACGGCGTGCGCCAAAAATATCGTACTCTCGGTCACCGACCATCACGCAATCTTCAGCCTTTAACTGTTGCTGCTCTAAAATATACTGAATCAGGTCGCCTTTATTGGTTCTGTCACCATTGAGTTCGCTGCCATAAATTTCAGTAAAATACTGAGCCAGATCAAAATGCTCTAAAATCTGTTTGGCATAAACCGTCGGTTTTGCCGTAGCGACAAACAAGCGATAACCACGGCGTTTCAGTTCTGCCAACGTTTCTGCCACACCCTCGAAAACGTGATTTTCATATAGGCCTTTCACTGCAAAACGTTCGCGATATGCCATTAATGCCTGCTCAGCCAGAATATTATCGGTCTCGATATTTAAAAGTTTGGCCAGCGAGGCTTTTAAGGGAGGACCGATAATCCAGTCGATATTGATCTCATCGCTAATCGGATGACCCACCTTTTCCAGACCGTAACGCGCAGACGTGGTGATCCCCACTTTAGGATCAGTTAATGTCCCATCCAGATCAATTAAAATATTCTTAATCACAGCCCATCCCCTCTCATCAGCACCGATATAAATTAATATCGAGAGTTCATTCAAATTTGCCTATACTAATGCAATTTTAGTGAATGAAGGACATCATTTTGCGCCCTACCGTACTTTGCTTTTCCGGTTTAGACCCTTCAGGTGGAGCCGGTCTTCAGGCAGATATTGAAGCCATTGGTCAAAGTGGTGCACATGCAGCAATTGCCTGCACAGCCCTCACCATTCAAAATTCACAGCAGGTTTTTGGTTTTGAAGCGACATCTAAAGAGCTGCTGCTGGCTCAGGCCAATGCCGTGGTGAATGACCTGCCAATTCGCTGTATTAAATCTGGTATGTTAGGCACCACAGAGAATATCGCAGCACTGGCGGAGTTTTTGACTGCACATTCGGACTATCTGTATGTACTCGATCCGGTTCTGGTGGCAAATAGTGGCGGTTCATTGGGCAATCAGGCGACACTGGTCAAAGCATTTACCCAACTAATTCCATTGGCTACCCTTCTAACTCCGAATACGGTTGAACTGCGTGCTTTAACAGGTGAAGAAGACCTACAGCTGGCCACTCAAAAACTATTTGATATGGGTGCACAAGCAGTTCTGGTTAAAGGCGGTCATGAAGATACGCCGGATTATATTCAGAACAGTCTGTATATCGCGGGCAAGTTGATTAATGAGACCCGCTGTCCACGTCTGGAGGGTGAATATCATGGTTCGGGTTGTTCACTGGCCAGCTTTATCGCCGGGCGTCTGGCCATGGGTGATCAACTCAAAACGGCGGTACAGCATGCAGAAACCTGGTTGTTTGGGGTATTAAAAATTGCCGACATCCCTGTTCCGAATGGTCAGAGAATTCCAAAGCGCTTCTAAGATAATATTTTTTTAAATTCAAAAGCCTGAATGATTCAGGCTTTTTTTATCACTTCTATTTTTCGAGGGTATTTCTATTTACCCTGAATGACTGTGCTTACATAGGTCGGCAAATCCCAGGCACCGCCAGCAAAGCCCTTGCATTGTACGGTCAGGCTACTGAAACTTTTGACAAATGTTTTACCATCCCATGCCCATTCGTCCTGACTCAGACAATCACCCAAACCACGTACTTTATGCCCGGAAAATATCTGGCCTTGGCTAAAGGTTTCTCCGGAGGTGGTCACCAGTTGTCTCGGTTGCTTGTTTTGATCTATCAGCCAAAAACCGCTGCCCATATTATAGGCTCCACGCCAGCAAGGGATCTGAATCAGCTGATTTTGAGCATTGATGGGATAAATCATCATGACATCATCCGGCATAAAATGTTGGCTAAACAGCAAATCGCATTGATCTTCGTTAGTGCTCGCTTGCAGTTTCCGAATCATCTGCTGACTCGCCGCCGTATTCAGTTTCACTTGAGTGATCTTGCCTGACTGATATTTGGGTATCACAATTTGCGGGATCGCTGCGGCTTTGAGTACCGCTTGACTGGATTTTTTCCCAGGCTTGATCAAGGCTGAGGGCGTAGAGAGGCGGCGCTGAAATTCATCCATCTTCAGCAAAACGGCACTGGCTCCGGCTGTCGACAAAGTCCAGCGTGATTGTGCATTCTTAAATATCAGTGGATCCGTGCCTTGAACTGCTTTTAATAAGGCTTGTGTTTGTGTACGACTCAGTTGACCTATCCCTTGCTGATCTAAACGAATAACACCATAGGGCTTGCCCGCGATTTGTAACTGAAGCTGAGCTGTCGATGCTGCAGCTTGCAGGGGTAAAATTTGGACTTTTGCTTGTACCGCACTGGTCGTTCCTGCTGCGCGTGTTAATAAAACCGAAACTGGTCGATCAATCTCCTGATCCGACTGATAACCAGAAGCGCGGCAGGTACCGGTATTGTCGCAGGCCATTTCCCAATCTTTATGTGAAAAATGCAGCCCCTGAATAGCAGCAAGACTTAATGAGCTGATACTGGCCAGACCAAATGCGACACTCATTATTTTGATGCTGTATCTCCATTGTTGTTTCATCATTTAGTCCTTATTTAAAATGCTTGCCGAGGTGGCTGACTGCATCTCTTTACCATTCAGCAAAATCAGCACCATGAACAAAAACACAATCCCGATCATGGCCAGTGGATTCAGAATTGTATTCAGCTAATCCAGTGCGGCTTCTTCACTCGAAGGTTCCAGCCGACCACTTTGACATTCTGCACATTTGGATTCCTCGCTTCCTGCTTCGGGGTATCGATCGAATTTTCTAGCCTGTCAAAGGTCTGAATTGCACCGTCCCACATCCCGGCTCCCTGACGATAGTCTTTGAGTATATTCAGTTTTTGCTGAATGGTGTCCTGATAAAGCATGCCTGTAATCATTTACCAAGATATTGCACTTAATTTTTTAAGCTTATGACTTAACTGACGCTTTTGATCCTGCGCATCTTACGAGTTTCTAGCTGTACCGGTACTGAGGTATGTTGATGCAACAATTGCCATCGTCCCTGCTGCTTGCTGAGACACATACTGACCCGGCACCAACCCAACTGGAAAATTGGCTCAATTACCGCATAATTCACCCGAACATAGCCATCGACCAAGGCTAAATCAGTGCTCACATGAATATTGACATCTTGACGCTCTATCCGGATTCCTTCAGGGATAAAAGGCCGATATTGCAACCAGAGTGCCTGATAGGCATCTATGCCTTTTATTTCAGTACTGACATCGACCAGACGGATATCTGGCCGGCATAATTGAATAATATCCTGGATCTCCAGACTGCATATGGCATGGTCCCATTGCTGAAGAAATGCCACGACTTCCTGACTCAGTTGTTCATCCCCAAAAACCTGCATAAAGTCCCCCTCAATCAGGTATTCAGACCTGAAATCGGAATTAAAATTGTCCCAAATTTCTGGTCTTTTGCTTTTCTTATTTTGATTATGCTCAAGCACTATAATTGCCTGGCTATCCCCTTTGTGTTATTCACTGCAATTCATCTGAATATTATTTTTGATTTCAATCTTTAAGTTAAGTCCAAAACTTCATGCAATCTGCATAGACATGCCACATTACAGCCCTATCAATCTTTATTTTTATTTAAATCAGGAATAGAGAGTTATCTGAACCCACTTTAAGACTTCTGCGGTATTATTGTAAATGACCAAAAATGTCATTTATAAAAAAATATGTTTATATTTTAATAAGATGAAATGAATTTAGGAATAGTATTCATGTTCGGTCGTCTGATTTATTTTAGACTGAGCACTGGTAGATGCTTTTAATACAATGCTTAAGCTGTCGCGATGCCACACAGCTAAAAGCCAGGATTTAAATCGTGGCTTTGCTATAGGTCTGCTTTGGCATTTCAATAATTTCGACACAGAGCTGAATTTTTAATTCGGGCTGTGGAGCAATAGATTGCTGCATCACCTCAAGCACCAATGCAGAAATCGCCTGACGCACTTCGACACTACGTCCACTCAATAGTGAGACTTTGGCATGTGCATAGGCCTGATCTGTCCGTGGACTCAGTCCAATGACATAATCCTGCTGCATAATCGCACGACTTTTTAAATCATCGGGATCGGTGACATAGCCTGCATTGAACAATGCCTGATGCATGGCCAGCAAGAGCGGCTGAGTCTGGAGCAGATGTTGAAGATTGTCAGAATATTCCAGATGCAGATGTGGCATACGAGTGATCTCGGATCAAAAACGTGAGGATTGGGACTACATAAAAAATAAACGCTGAATTTTAGCAATGAGACGATTTATCCACCGTCTCATGTCCAGTTAAAATTCTAGTCTGATGCCAGATTTAAGCTTTCTTTACATATTCAGATTTTAGCTTCATCGGGCCCATTCCCTCGATTTTACAATCGATATCATGACCATCGGCAGCATCCGGCAATAGGCGGATACTTTTGACTTTGGTACCCACTTTCACCACTGAAGATGAACCTTTGATTTTCAGGTCTTTAACCACCGTCACGCTATCGCCGTCCGCCAGCACATTGCCATGAGCATCCTTAATGATCACTTGTTCTTCAGTAATTTCGCCTTCTTTCCACTCATGTGCACATTCAGGGCAGATCAGTAGATCGCCATCTGCATAGGTATATTCAGATTGGCATTTTGGACAGTTTGGCAGACCCATAAGAACCTCGAAAAAGAGAAAAATTAAATAAATGAAACAAATAAGATCACAGTATAGCATCTTTGCAGAAATGCGCTTTTGAACAGGAGTTTCGTTGAAGGCCAGCTCATAATCATCAAGCATTAATTATCCGGGATATGCGGATTCACCAGCAAGGAAAGTAGCTGGAATGATTCCTGCCAACTTAAGTGACATACCGCAGGCGGCACTAAATCGGGATAGCCGACCTGAATAATATGCAGGCCTGTACCGACTGAAACCTTTTCAAAGATCACAGTGACTTCTATTTCACCTTGCAGATCTGGTGTCGAAAACTGATCGGTATAACGCAGTAACTGATTGGGAATCACCTCATGATAAATCCCATGAAAATGGTGCTGGGTACCAGTGGAAAAATTGGTAAAGGTGGTTTTATAGCTGCCGCCGGGTTTGACTTCCGCATGTTCTACCTTGGCAATAAAACCATGTGGTGCCAACCATTTTGCCAGGGCATCCGGGTGAACAAAAGCACGATACACCCGCTCCGGAGGTGCACTAAACACTCGATGCATTTTTAGGGTGTAACTCATTTTGCCTAGTCCCTTATTGTTATTATGTATTTTTATTGAGGGATATTGCCCTTCTGTTCCTTAAAATGTAGTCAAACATAGTCAAGGACTAATTCGCACTCTGTTAATGTCTTGTTGCCAAACGTGTAACTAGAGCCTGAGTCGGTCAGTTCCGACTTATAGCGATCAGTCCGTTCTTGCAATATACGCTTTACAGTTTTGTAAGGCGTATAACGACTTATCTCATTGTCGTTTAATCTTGCAAGCACGTTTCTCGCAGCATTCCAATCAGCTTGCACAACTTCCCCATTAAAACGATGAAAGCGATCTCCCTTGCGTGTGCCTATTAAAAGCCCACGTAAGAAAGAATCACTT
>NZ_VPCG01000016.1:0-68666 GCF_013418355.1 Acinetobacter sp. YH12151
AATTACGCAGAATAATTCGGTACTATTGAACATCAGGACGAGAGTTGTGAGTTTGGTGTGGTAACTCAACTGATGGCTCTAGTCCTCTTATTTTTCAAGTCAATTTCTTATCCGCGATTCGGGTTAATTATCAATATATTCTATTAAATGGTGGCATTAGACACTCGAACAGGTCTTGCATATCCACTCACTTATCAGTTTACTGGCTGGGACGATGATAAAGACAATATCATCAAAAAGCCTAGTTACACTTACTCATTGAAAGATTCAAAAGTATGTATCATGGGTTCACAGTACGATGGTGATGTTGGCACACATGAAACTTATAGCAATATACGTAATTGCTTCCATCTGATCAAAGAAGGCAAACACACCTCTTTCCAATCAACCTATATAAATAAAGTTCAGTATAAATATGATGTCAAAACAAAAACATGGCAGCCTGATCAACTCTGACCTCATCCGTAACTAAGCAAATAAAAAAAGAGGCCTAAGCCTCTTTCTGTCAAGCTGAATTTATACTTCCGCAGGATTGGTTAATTCCGTCATTGGCCAACGTGGTGTCGTCGTCACCGCCAAGCCATCCTGTTGCCCTGCTTTCAGACGCTGATAACCTGCAAATGCAATCATCGCGCCATTATCAGTACAGAGTGCCGGTTCTGCATAATAAACAGTCGCTTTAATTTTGGCTAAATCTGCTTCTAAACGCTCACGTAAGCGTTTGTTGGCACTGACACCACCGGCAATCACTAAACGCTTCAAGCCCGTCTGTTTCAATGCTTTAACTGACTTTTTCACCAAGGTATCGACAATGGCTTCCTGAAAACTTGCTGCAATATCTGCATCACGGTTTTCATCACCCAGTTTTTTCATTTGTACAGATACAGCAGTTTTTAAACCGCTAAATGAGAATTCCAGCCCTTGATGGAGCATTGGACGTGGGAAAGCAAAAGCAGCAGGATTGCCTTGTTCAGCCAGTTTGGAAATGTTTGGCCCACCTGGATAGGGCAGACCCATCATTTTCGCCACTTTATCGAATGCTTCTCCGGCTGCATCATCAATCGATTCACCCAGCAATTCATACTGGCCAATGCCATAGGCTGCCATCAGTTGTGAATGCCCACCAGAGACCAACAGCGCCACAAATGGAAATTCTGGCGCTGTTTCAGACAACAATGGTGCGAGCATATGCCCCTCCATATGATGAACACCAATTGCCGGTTTGTTCAATGCAAAGGCCAAAGTTCGACCAAACAACGCACCTGTCATTAATGCGCCCATCAGACCTGGGCCACGGGTATATGCCACTGCATCAATTTCTGATTTGTTCACGCCGCTCTGCTCAAGCAGCTCATTGATGAGTGGAATCAGTTTACGCACATGATCACGTGACGCCAGCTCTGGAACTACACCGCCATATTCTGCATGCAGTTTAATCTGGCTATAAAGCACCTGTCCGCGCAAACCCAACTCGCTGTCATACAGCGCAAGTCCTGTTTCATCACACGACGTTTCCAAGCCTAAAACGATCATTAAACTGCCTATAACCTGTATCAATTCTATTGCAGCAACTATTATAGACTTGTGGTATGAGATGTAAATGAGTAAAATACTGACCTTCACTTGTGATTGAGGGCAATTCAGCCCGAGATCTTACCCTAACTGATATGAGGATTCTTCATGCCACAAGTTAAATTGAAAGAAGGCGAACCAGTAGACGTAGCTATCCGTCGTTTCAAACGTTCATGCGAAAAAGCGGGTGTTCTTGCTGACGTACGTAAGCGTGAATTCTACGAGAAACCAACTCAAGAACGTAAGCGCAAAAAAGCTGCTGCTGTTAAACGCTACCAAAAGAAATTGGCGCGTGAATCAGTACGTACGACTCGCCTTTACTAAGATTAATTTGTGATTGATTGCCTGGAATAAATAATGACGACTTTAAAAGACCAAATCACGGATGTTTTGAAAGCAACAATGCGTGCCAAAGAAATGTCCAAGCTGACGGTCATTCGTAGTCTACAGGCAGCAATTAAGCAAATCGAAGTCGATGAGCGCAAAGAACTTGACGACGCTCAGGTTCTTGCGGTCATTGAAAAACAAATTAAACAACGTAAAGAATCGGTTAAAGCCTTTGCAGGCGCTGGCCGAGATGATTTAGCTAGTAAGGAACAAGCCGAAATTGAGATTTTGTCTCAGTTTCTACCAGAAGCTATGACTGAGGAAGAACTTGATTCCATGATTGCGCAAGCTATTGCAGCGCAACAAGCTACTAGCATGAAAGATATGGGTAAGGTGATGAATTCTCTGCGTCCGCTCATAGCCGGGCGCGCCGATCCTGCACAAGTTTCCGCCAAAATCAAAGCGCAACTTGCTTAATCCCTACTTTCTAGTATTTCCTCTTTAACGTTGAACTGCCTTTAATCAAAGACAGTTCCTGACGTATTCTTATTGCAAATTACAATCGACCTGATAACGCTTAAGTAATTGCATCTCTTTAGACGATTTCACTTCTACAATTACATCCTGTTTACTCATATTTTGAAACTTACGATCCAGATAAGCACGATTCTGGTCAGTGGCTTGATATAAACGATCAACATAGCGTCCTACTATTCCACAAAATTTTGCATTCTGCTCAGGACTAAATCCCTGTTGCTGCGGATTTAAACCACTTAAAAATTGACGCGATTCCTTTTTATAGTCAGTATTAATACGCTCTACCGCATCTACATACTCAACAGCACTCGCAGCAAATACCGCATAATTCCACCCCAATAGACAGATGCCCAATAATATTTTCTTCATAGCATGCTTCAGATTTAATCACACTGATCATTAAAAAAGATTGTAGCCCGATTCAGTATATCCTGACCATATCATCCTGATATAAAAAGCTTAAAACCTGACTAAGGCTTAAATTTTATATTGACGTGCCTGCTGCATCTGTTTCAGGCGTTGGTTAATGGTTGCCGATAAAGATTGATTATTTTTCGCTGTACGCTGTGCATGTAATAATGACTTGATGGCGGTTTCCTCATAACCGGACCAGTATTCTACTTCTGCACGATAACGCAGCACATTGGCGGCCTTGATTGCCGATGCTGGCTCTGCATTGGTCGCCAGTTGCATCAGTCGCCAGCCGCTCACATCGCGGGAATTGGCATTCAAAAACTTTTGTACAATTTGTTTAGCTTGATCAGGTTGCTGGGCACGAATCAAGACTTCTGCATATTTATAATTGAGCGCACGATTTTCCGGCATGATCCGCGCTGCCGAAGCCACACTTTTCAGCGCTGCATTCAGCTGGTTCCGACCTAAGTAAATATCAGTCTGAAACAAGACCAATAAAGGATGCATCTGGTTATGCTTTTTCGCCTGATCTAAAGCAGCCTGTGCGGCCTGAAAATCACTTTGCTGTATCTGGTAGGCAGCCAAAGCAAGCTGACCGGCAAAATTATTCTGCCGATTCATCAAACTGAGCTGCTCCTCACTGGTCTGGCGAGACAGCACCCTGCTATACCATTTGATAATCTCAAAGTCCTGATCATTCAGCTTAGGTTTGACCGCAGGCAGCTGATTGGCACGTAAACGTGCTTCACTCATACGCTCAGTCGTCAATGGATGGGTGAACCAGAAATCCGGCAGGAAGCTTAAGCGACTGGTCGAGCGATGCATGACTTCGAAGAAGTCTGCCATACTATGCGGGTTATAGCCGGAACGATACATGTATTGCATGCCAATTCGGTCTGCTTCACGCTCCTGATTACGACTATAAGTCAGCTGTTTATCCATCAACGCGGCTTGCGAACCCATCATCACCGCAGCACCCGCATCACCATCCGCCTGAGAGGCCACCAATGCCCCGACCAGAATTCCGGCCAATGCCAGCAAACCCTGCCCCTTAAAAGCATCTTGAGAGCGACTGTAATGACGTTGTGTGACATGTGCAATTTCATGCGCCATCACCCCCGCCACTTCATCCATATTTCGGGCTGAATTGATTAAACCAGCATTAAGAGCAAACAGCCCTCCCGGCACAGCAAAAGCATTAATTTGTGGATCATTAATCACCAGCAAACCAATGGGCTGTTGTAACTGAGTCTGACTGAGAATATGAGAAAATACCGACAGCAGCTGGTCTTCCAGCCATGGATTCTGCATGACTGGCATTTGCTTATGCACTTCGCGATAGACTTTTTCACCGATCATTCTTTCTTTTTGCTGATCGAGTAAACCCACGCCTGTACCAATATCAGGCACAGAAAAGTGTGCAGTCGCTTGATTAAAATCATGGCTAGAGCTATGCCCTGTCACCATGCACATCGTTAAGCCACACGCCAACGCCAATCGTTTCAATGAAAAATCTCTAAATCTATTGTTCTAAGCTGCCTTGAATATAGCATTGAAAAATGGGCATATACGCAAGAAAATGTTATTTAATATTATTGAAACTCAGGATTAACCACATAGCGTGGCACTCGCCCTTCTAAAGCATCCACCAGATTCTGATAGGCCAATTCCGCCATTTTTTTACGGGTGGCAGCCGTCGCAGAACCCACGTGTGGCAATGTAACCACATTGTCCAACTGAAATAATTCAGATTCTTTTAAAGGCTCTTTCTGATAGACATCGAGACCGGCAGCAAAAATTTGCTTGGCTTTTAAAGCGTCAATTAAAGCCTGCTCATCAATGACTGAGCCACGTGAAATATTCACCAATACCGCATGTGGTTGCATTTTTGCCAACTCAGCCGCTGTAATCAGCGCTTTGGAATCAGCATTTAAGTCAACCGCAATAACGACAAAGTCGGAACGCTGTAATAGTTCATCTAAGTCAGAATACTGTGCATTCAGGCCTTGGGCCAATTCTGTTTTTTCACGGCGGTTATGGTACAAAATATTCATATTGAAACCATAAAAACCACGACGTGCAACTGCAGCTCCAATATGACCCAGACCGATAATACCTAAAGTTTTTCCAAAAATATCCAGACCAAATTGTGCTTCACCAACAGTACGCTGCCATTGTCCTTGTTTGGTCCAGTGATCCAGATAGGCCACTTTACGTGCCGCAGACATCAGCAATGTAAAAGCCAGATCTGCCGTGGTTTCAGTCAGTACATGCGGGGTATGGCTGAGATAGATATTTTTTTCATTTAAATAATCAAGTTCATAGTTGTCATAACCGACACTGACACTGGAAATGACTTTAAGCCGGGTGGCAGTCGCCAGATTGTTACGATTCAGCAATCGACCTGCTCCAATCATGCCATCGGCATCCTGAACCTGCTGCAAAAGCTGCTGGTTCACATCGCCTAACTTGGGTTGTATATAGGCGACATCATAAGTTTGTTCAAGTTTATTTTGAATATCAGCATCGATCTGACTAAATACAACCACTTTTTGTTTCATATTTTTTATTCCAAACTCATATTATTTCAAGCTGGCAGACCTATTTTGCATAAACTGCCATAAACGTTTTTTCAAAATTGGCTGATCCAGCATTTCCTGTAAAGAAGCCAACTGGATTATTTTACTATTTGAAATATAAGGTACAGTTCCCAAGAAAATAATATTTTTCTCGGCACTCATCCCATCGAGAAAACCCTGAATATAAGAGTCCACACCGCGCCCATCCTGAACATTGGCCCAAGGAAATGGCCAGTTCAGCTCACAAAACTCGCTGACCACTGCACGCTGGATATTCGTCCATAAATTCTGGGTTTCTTCAGTCATTGCAGTCGCATCAATCACAATACTGCAATGGGCCAGACTTAAAATCTGCAAACTAAATGGCAGAATTTGTATGATTTCACGCTGTTCCTGAACCAGTACTGGCGTGGGCACTGATACCACGGGCATGACTTCAGCTTCGGGTTGAATAACCGGCTCAGGAATTGATAGATCTGTAAATACCTCGGGCTGCTTGGACTGAGGCAAGACAATGTCACTGTGAAATTCTGGTGCGGCCTGATCACGCCAGATCGAGACCTGATGTGGCTGACATGCGCTGTCCCTAGGAATCCAGAGATCAATTCCTAATGTTGCCAGTATGTCACGCTGATGCCCTATCATCTTTTCATCATCACCAATTTCAGGCTGAACATTTTAGCCGGATTGCCTCTACTTTGCCGAACTTTTTCCGCTTTTCTTTTTTATCCTGATGGATTCTAATACAAAGTCGATCTGCCTGCTAAAAACTGTACTTTTAATACGCAATTAAATCACTGCCTCTGTTATAACAGATGCAGTTTCAAACTGTGAATTGTTATCTTCTTTTTTACATAATGGTTAAACTGTTTTTCTTCAACATTTGTTGAATAATCTGCTCTGCCTCAAAACCCAAGCGCCAATAAAGCAGTTCCATCACATCCAGTTCGTCCTGAGTCACAATACGGTCGCTCCACAAACAGGCTTCTGCGATCCCCAAAATCCCGAGACGTTCACGCAGTAAAAGCCCCGAAATATCATTCAGAATTTCCGCCAGATCAATCGGCTCATCAGAAATTTCATTGTATAAGTCCAATTCTCGAGCCGACAAAATCCGGTTTAAAATGCGTTCGCGAACCTCAAGCTGGTTTCCGCTATTAATCTGCTGCACATGCAACAAGGCATCAATCAGACGCACAATCTGAGGCTTAACTTCATCCAAAGCTGTTGGAATATGTGCGGGCAATAGATTCAGCTCATATTTGACACATTCCAGCAATAAGGCATCAAGCAAGCCAATTTCACCATCTTCCTGAATAATTCGTGCCAGTTTCATCAAAAACTGACGTGCAACTGTGGTGGGCATCCCGCCAATATTCTTGCAGGCTTGCTGGAAAATCGAAATATGCACCCGCCCATCCAGATTCAGCAGTGAATCTACAATGGCGCGGCTCACTTCAGCCTCAGTCGGAATAAATTCACGATATTGACGAATCATCAAGATGGCAACCATGACTTCACGCGAGCCGGTCGCCGTCTGCAATGCACGTTCAAGCAACTCCGGACGCGGCATACTCAGCCGCAGCTCTGGATTCAGTGGCTTGATCGCATCTTTAATTGCAAAGCTGATTGGAGATAGACGCAACAACGGCAGAGGCTGTGGCGAACTCCAGCTCATCGCAGTCTCGGGCACCACTTCTTCCAGAGAACGAAATAAACTGAATAAAGGCTGATTCTTGAGTTTCTTCAAGTTCTCGAGCTGCAAATCCTGAATCAGGGCAGGATTTAATTCATAAATTCGTTGATTAATATTTGGGTGAATGTTCAACCAGTTTTGCGGACTCAAGGAATTGGCAAAACACATATGGGAAATGGATTCGGCATATTCACTATAGATTTGCGAACCGGAATGATGCACATGAATTCTGAGTAAAGTCTGGATATTGGCATCATTTTGAATCAGGCGGCGAGTCTTCTGATCATTTTTATAGGTTCGGCCACCCAGTGAAATATATTTAATAAAGCGAGAAATCAATACACCCAAACTACCAATCAGCCAGATCACCGCGCCAACTGCCACATAGAAGGTTTCGAACTTGTTTTCACGGGAACTACCCGCTCGATAAAAACCGGACTTGGCAATCTTACTGCCACACTGACTAAAAGTGGTTAAACTGCTATACAGGATTTTCAAACGGGTATTTTCCGCAGCTTCACCAGACAGGATTTTATTGAATTCATGGCTGAGCAAGCCATACAGCTCGACTTTATCCAGTGTTTGTATTGCACCCCAGGTCAAGATAATCGCGGTATCCCGCGGACTAAAACCTGCCGTCAGCGCATTAACACCGACTTCATCGGGCAGCACATATACTGCCGGAACGTCAATCAGAAAAGTCTCTGCCAGCTGCTGGTTAATGTGCAGTGCAGCACTTTCTTCGGGAATACTGTCCATCGGACTTAACCGACGCGCACCCATCTGCTTCGCCAATGAATAACCGCCATTCCGAAAAATATAAAACTCGTAGATGACCGAGATCATCATGGCACATAACAGCAAAGCAATCAGATAAGGACTCAGCGTATGCCAGAAGATTGACTGGGTAGAATCAACATAAAAAACAAAGAGACCAACAACGGTATTAATAATAAAAATAGTTAACAGCACAGCAATCAAGCAGAAGCTTACAGGCAATACGATATTCTTGTTTTTTATAAAATCATATCCTACGTTGCGCAATGTAGAACCCTAGTTAAGATTATTTTCAATGGGTTCATCATAAAACAAAAAAGCGGGAAATTCCCGCTTTTTCATGATGATTTTAAGTGCTTAGACTTCACGTACGCCAGTTAAATCCACAGAAGCTGCATCGATATTCACATCGATGTAATTCCCTTCTTTCATGGCACTGTCACTACGTTTTTGCTGTAGATCATCCAGATACTGCGCATCAATACCACCCGCGACATAAACGCCGTCAAATACCGAACAGTCAAAATCTTTCAGATCTGGCACTTTGGTGGTTCGAACTGCATCTTTTAAATCTTCCAGATCCTGGAACACCAAACGGTCTGCACCAATAATTTCACGAATTTCTTCAACGCTACGATCTGAGGCAATTAGCTCTGATTTTGCCGGCATATCGATACCGTACACGTTTGGATATTTCACCATCGGTGCTGCGGAAGCAAAGAAGACTTTTTTCGCACCAGAATCACGTGCCATCTGGATAATTTCATTACAGGTCGTACCACGCACAATCGAGTCATCGACCAATAGTACGTTTTTACCCTTAAATTCAAGCTCAACCGGGTTCAGTTTTTGACGTACCGATTTTTTACGTAGTTGCTGACCTGGCATAATAAAAGTACGACCGATATAACGGTTTTTCATGAAACCTTCACGGAATTTCACACCCAGCATATTGGCAAGTTCCAATGCAGAAGTACGTGAAGTATCCGGAATCGGAATCACCACATCGATATCATGCTCTTCACCCCACTCGCGCAGAATTTTTTGCGCCAGCTTCTCACCCATTTTCAGACGTGCTTTATACACCGAGATTCCATCAATAATGGCATCCGGACGGGCAAAATACACATATTCAAAAATACATGGACGATATTCAGGATTGCTCGCACATTGCTTGGTAAAGAAATTACCTTGTAAATCGATAAATACCGCTTCACCTGGCTGAATATCACGCTCAACTTTGAAGCCCAGCGCAGTAATCGCAACCGATTCAGAAGCTATGATATATTCCATGCCCTGTTCAGTTTCACGTGAACCGTAAATCAGTGGACGGATACCATTCGGATCACGGAAGCCCACCAGACCTTGTCCGGTAATCATTGCTACCACACCATAAGCGCCTTTACAACGCTCATGCACACGTGTTACCGCGTGGAAAATATCTTCCGAAGTCGGCACCAATTTGCCATGTTTTTGCAATTCATGCGCTAGCACGTTTAGCAGCACTTCTGAATCAGAATCCGTGTTCATATGACGCAAGTCAGTTTTGAACAGGTCATCGTGAATTTCTTCGGCATTGGTCAAATTACCGTTATGCGCCAAGGTAATTCCATACGGCGAGTTCACATAAAATGGCTGTGCTTCTGCACTGCTCGATGAACCGGCTGTTGGATAACGCACATGACCAATCCCGTAATTTCCTTTCAAGGCACGCATATGACGGGTATGAAATACATCACGCACCATCCCATTGTCTTTACGAAGGAACAGACGCCCTTCATCACATGTCACGATCCCAGCTGCATCTTGTCCACGATGTTGTAACATCGTTAATGCATCAAACAACATTTGGTTAACGGGTGATTTACCAGCTATACCAACTACTCCACACATAGCAACCTCGCAGACAAGCTAGGATTAATAAAAAGGATTATTTGTAGACTCATCTGCAGCTCCAGATTTGGACGATGTTTCAGATGATACAGCTGAAGGTTTCGATGTCCCTTCAGGCTTGATATGTTGTAGTGCGCCATTCGCGGCGTCTTTCGACATTTGAGTCGCCCAAGGCGCATAAGGCAATAAGGCTTGAATAAACTTGGACTGTTTCCAGTGCGGTGAGCTTTCTACCCATGGGCCAATGCCTTGCATAGTAATCAGTACAATCAGCAAGCCTTTCAGGCTACCAAAGACACCACCTGCCAGACGGTTAAGCGGACCCAGTTTAAGACTCTTTAAAATACGGTTTAAAAGCGCAGTGACGATCCAGGTCAGAACCACAATTAACAGGACGATAAAGGCGAAGGCTGCTATCTTTTGTACGACTGGATCTGTACTCAGAGCAACCATAGACGGCGCAAGTAGCGTTGAATATTTTGCCGCAACAATCAGGGCAAAGATCCATCCCACTAAGTTCGCAAAGGCTTTAATAAATCCTTGACGCAAACCGTTGAGCCCTCCAATGAGCAAGATAATCAGCAGAAAGATATCAATGGCATTCATAGGATTTAAAGTGCGTCTACACAATCTTTTACAAGTTCAGGTCCAGTATAGATGAGGCCACTATAAACTTGTACAAGGCTGGCACCTGCCTGTTTCTTGGCAACAGCATCTGCGCCTGAAAGAATACCACCCACACCAATCAAGGGAATTTGTCCTTTTAACACCTGAGCAAATGCAGCCAGACATGCGGTACTTTTCTCAAAGACTGGCGCGCCAGATAGACCACCTGCCTCCTCTGCATGCGCCAGACCTTCCACCCCTTCACGTGACAGTGTGGTATTGGTCACGATCAGACCATCAATCTTGAATTGCAGTAACTGCTTGGCAATAAAGGCAATATCGGTTTCGTCCAGATCAGGCGCTACTTTAAGGACCAAAGGTACATAATGCTGGTATTCCTGCGCCAATTCAAGCTGACGGTTTTTCAATGTTTCAAGCAGTTCGGTCAGTGCATCACCACTTTGTAAACTGCGCAGATTTTTGGTATTGGGAGAAGAAATATTGACGGTAATGTAAGACGCATAATTATAGACTTTTTCTAAACAGATAAGGTAATCATCTACTGCTTTTTCTACCGGAGTATCAGCGTTTTTACCGATATTGATGCCGAGAATGCCTTTAAATTTGGCAGCTTTGACATTTTCCACCAGCTGATCTACACCCTCATTATTAAAACCCATACGGTTAATAATGGCTTTGGCCTGTGGCAAACGGAATAACCGCGGATGGGGATTGCCGGCTTGCGGTCGCGGGGTAATGGTGCCAATTTCAATAAAACCAAAACCTTGACCAGCAAGGGCGTCAATATAAGCACCATTTTTGTCTAAACCTGCCGCAAGACCTACTGGATTGGGAAATTCGATTCCCATACAAGTCACAGGTTTCGCAGCAACATTTTGACGCATCAAGCCCATTTTATGGGATGATTTTAATAGTGATAGTGTCAGCTCATGTGCACGCTCTGGTGCTAAAGAAAACAACAAAGGGCGGGCTAGAGAATACAACATATCTAGAAAAGTCTACTGCTTTTTAAGTCGGCATATTATAGGCATAGGCTGACAAAAAAACCATGCTTTGCAAATCTTTATTTTTACCGTTTATTGCACGGTCGCGGTTAATTTAATCTGTCCTGCTTCATTATTTAGTTCCATTTTCTCAACACTTAGACCCATTTGTGCCAGTTGAGTCAGGAAGTTTGCCAATACTGCATAATTTTCATGCATGACCGCCAATTGAATTTTTCCATCTATTTGCTGGGATGCAACCGAAAGACCTTGTTGCTGTGCCACCCGCTGTACTTTCTCTGCGGCATCCAGCTGCATGTCTCCAGCAGGTTTCATGGTGACTGCATTACTTTGCATCCAGACAATGGTATCTTTCAGCTGATTTAAACGTTTCTGCTGGGTGTCTGCTGCCTGATGCATATACCAGAGTGCTGAACTGACCGCAGCCACAACTACAAAAATAGTGGTAAAAATCACCAATACCCGTTCACGTGCCGAGAGACTGTCCAGATAATCACTCATTTTTTCAAAAGACTGATCCATGCGATTTTGTAGCGCTTCGATGGCTTTCATTATTGCACCCTCACCAGCCCAATGGCACCTGTTCCGCTGGCCTGAATATTCCCCAGCTCCACTTTAAAGCCTTGCTGACTCAATTGCTTGGTCAATGCATTTAGCGTATCTGATGAATTGACCTTGAGCTCCATACTCAACACAGACGCATCATAATTGATCCGTTGTGCCACAATCTGGTTCTGCATCAAGACTGGTCCAATCCGACTAATCAGCTGTAATGCCTGTGTATCGGCGATCTGGCTTTGACGCAACTGCCCTTCAAACTGGCTTTTGATATTCTGCTCAGTGACCGGATAATTTTGCCCAAACCAGTACTTGAACTGATCAACGGCCTGTGCAGCGGTCTGATTTGCCACTTTTTTATATTGATACCAGCGCACCGCATCATAACTAAACTGTAAGACTAATATGCCCAGAAATACAGCTGCACATGCTTTCCAGTAACCGGAAATGGCACCTTCAGATTTAGCTTTGGGCAATACATTAAACGCATGTTGTTTGGGTTTTTTCAATACAGGAAGGACATACTGAAAAGATTCTAACTGCTCCTGTGTGACCAGTGCTTCTAGGCTACTTAACTGATCCTGATTCAGATTACTAACTTTATAATGCAAATCTTTGGGCTGATAATCCAGATACAGACTCAGATCATCCAGCGACTGGCCGATATATTCTGCCTCTCGTACCAACAAGCGCCCACCAATTTGGGTAATCACCCGCTGATTGGCTTCAGGAACTGGCAGTACCAAAAAGTCTGGCAGCAAAGCCGCCAGCTTGACGGGAATCAGGTTGAGAGAATACTGCAAGGTCTCGAGGGTCGAATTCGCAATCCCCATAATACTGACCTGATCAGGCTGCTGAAAATGATGCAGCACTTTCATGGCATCGACGGGCAGCACCACATATTCTTCAAGCAGATACTTGATGCCCTCATTGCCCATTTTTTTATATTGGCTCTTGGGCAAAGTCTGCTGCAAAATTTGCACATGACGGCTCGGGAAAAACACTACTGCTTCTTCGCCATGATGAGCCTGAATCTCCTGAATCAACTGCTCAAGTGTGGCCGCAGTGTTCCAGAATTCCCCAGTTGACCATTGCCAAACCCCATTGGCCTCAGGCATCCATAAATACAACATCGATTGTGTACTACCGTTTTAATTGGTTTTTATAATGTAGGAATAAAACTTTTAACTGTTGTCGACAAACCCGCGGCAATGACTGGCTGCGCATAGATACGTGCTTCTGCCAATGCATAGGGATGAAAAGACTCCGCCAGCAAAATAGAAGAAATGTGCGCCACCACATTCATATGACACACCACGGCAATCGATTCATAAGGCAGTTGCGACAACCATTCAACCGCGACCTTGGCATCATCATCGGGTTTAATCGCATTACAGATCACCACCGGCACATCTTGAAAATACTGCTGCAGATGGGCCAGGGTTTCCTGCGCACGCAATAAGGGACTGACCACAAATACTTCAGGTTTAATCATATTTTTTAAGAACTGTGCAGTTTGCTCAGCCTGCTGATGACCACGCTCCGTCAATGGACGCTTGCTATCATTGCCATTGACTGGTGGAGCAGCCTCACCATGTCGCACTAAAGTCAGTTGCATTGGGTTTCCTTATTTTCTTTTGCCTGCATGATAACTGGCCAATATGACAATTCACATACAGTCCCTTTGTGTTATAGATCAGACTTGATGATGTGGCAAGACAAATTCCACATCACTGCGATGACCGTTTTTCATCAATGACAATGCAATGCTGAGTGGTGGTGCACCTTCAAAAATCACATCATACAAGGCAGAAGTAATTGGCATATAGACATCCAGTTCTTCGGAACGCGCCTTGACCTGTACGATGGTATTGATCCCTTCTGCAGTTTGACCCAGTTCAGTAGTAGCCTGCTCCAAAGTCTTGCCTTTGCCCAAGGCAAAACCAACCTGATAATTACGACTCAGCGGACTGCTACAAGTCGCAAATAAATCACCCACACCGGAAAGCCCGAGGAAAGTCAGCGGATTCGCGCCCAATTTTACCGCAAAACGGCTCATTTCGGCCAGTGCACGGGTCAGGATCATACTCTTGGTATTTTCACCCACGTTATACGCGGCTGCCATCCCCATCGCGACGGCATAAATATTTTTTAAGGCACCACCGAGTTCTACACCATGTACATCATCACTGGCAAAAACACGGAACAAGGCACTATGTAAGGCTTGCTGTACGGCATAACGTACCAGCTCAGACTCGCTGGCAATCACGGTTCCTGCCGGCTGACCTGCCACAATTTCCTTGGCGAGATTCGGTCCGGACAACACTCCATAAGGCACTTCTGGCAACACTTCCCGAATAATATCACTCATGAAGCTAAAAGTTTTGGCTTCAATCCCTTTGGTGAGTGAAATCACGGCTTGTGAGGTGATAAAAGGCTTGATTTGTTGCAGGACATCCCGAAAAGAATGACTTGGAATCGCGACTAAAATAATATCACGATCACGCACAGCCAGTTCCAGATCCGACACAGCCAGTAAGTTTTCTTCCAGCTGAAAATCTGGCAAATAACGTTTATTGATATGCGTGGCATTGATATCTGCCGCAACGGCTTCGTCACGAATCCAGATCATGGTATTACAACCATTACGCACTGCAGTATTGGCCATTGCGGTACCAAAACTGCCCCCACCCAACACCGTGACTCTTAAAGCGGTCTTATGATCGACTGCAACCGGCTCGACCAGTGCTGAAAAATTTAATTCTGACATGTTATTTTTTAATACCCTGTTATACCGTGCAAATTAACCGTTCTGATTCCAATAACTTACAAAATTACTGGTCTGAATCTCTGCGCGTGCTGGAATTGCTTTTGCTGCAGTGCCAATATAAATAATACCCGAGACCAAATCATCTTTTGAAATTCCTAATGCCTGCTTAAACAGGCCAGACTCGACTACAGCACCACTGCGCCACATGGTCGAGAAACCCTGAATCTGGAGTGATAACAGAAAATTCTGTATGGCGGCGCCTGAACTGAGAATCTGTTCAAAATGTGGAACTTTAGGATGATCTTGCAAACGCGTTAAAGCCAGCACCAATAGTGGCGCACGGAATGGATGATTCTTGACCCGTTCAATCTGTGCCGTTTCAGTTTCACCCAGATCGACCAGTGCCTGAGACAACAGCTCCCCAAATGCTTCACGCTGTGCATCAGGTATCACCACAAAGGTGGTGGGTTTCAACCGATGATGATCTGGTGCTGTCAATGCCGCCTGAAAAGCCAGCTCCAGCTGTTCTGCATTCGGTGCCGGTGCCAGCAAATGTCCTATTGATTGACGTTGGTGAATATTTTGATGAACGATGTCGACCACGGATTCCGTCATTGCTTTGTAGATCTATACTTAAAAACTGTTTTCAAGATTAGCATATTCCAGCTGTAATACTCTATAAACTTCACCGCGACTTAGCCGCAAAAATTACTCAAGAACATTACAATATTTTTATTTTAATCAATGAAATACTCAGTTGAATTACTTTTTTAGCATAGAGTCACACTAAAAATTTCCAAACTTATACAACAGCTCCAAATTCTGTGCGCTTTACTATGCTCAAATAAGCTTAATTCTGTTTTCACCCGAGATTTTATCATGAAAAAAACAATTGCGATCAGCGGATTAGCAGCTTCAGTTCTACTTTTAACTGCCTGCGCTTCCAACCCAACCTCACTGGCAATTCAGAAAGAAAATAATCAGTTTGAGGTCACCGGATTAGGTAAAAATCAACTAACTGCTAAAAATAATGCCATTAATGCTGCCAGCAAAACCTGTGGCTCGAAAGCTACTGCGATTATTATCGATGAAAAGACGGGTTATAACGGGGCATTAAAAGGTGTCGTTGATGATCAGACTGGACAAATGATTCAGGCAGCAGCTACCGTTCTCGGGAATATCGCAGGCACCAATACTGGTTTAAACCAGAATGATGACTATCAAACCATTTTGACTTTCCGTTGTCAGGCCAAATAAGTCCAGATCACATGGTCATAAAAAAAACCGCTCTTGAAGAGCGGTTTTTTTAATCTGGATTAGCAATAACCTTCCAGACGAGTTAAAGGCAATTTCTGTCCAATCGCCTTCTCAATTTCGGGTAGATAGAACGCATCATCTTCGGCAAGGAAACTAATACTCACACCACGTGTTCCCGCACGGCCAGTACGTCCAATACGATGTACATAATCATCTGACTGTTCAGGTAAAGTGAAGTTCACCACATGTGAAACACCATCCACATGAATACCACGACCCGCAACATCTGTTGCAATCATAATGTTATGCTTACCATTTTTGAACTGGTCTAGCATTTTTAGACGCTTGTCTTGAGCAATCTCACCAGACAGCATGACCACCTTATAACCATCACGTTTTAAATGATCATAAAGCTTACGCACCTGATCACGACGGTTGGCGAAAATCATCACCTTTTCAATCGGCTCATCACGCAAGATTTCTTGCAACAGTTTATATTTATCGGCCTTAGCCACCATATACACCCGTTGCTCGACATCGGCATTGGTTTTCTTTTCCGGTTCAATTTCAACTGTGACCGGTTCAAATAACCATTGCTGGGCCAAATTTAGTACATCATAGCTGAATGTTGCAGAGAACATTAAAGTCTGACGTTGCTCCTTACGCGGCGAAAAACGCACAATGCGTTTCACTGAAGGAATAAAGCCCATATCGAGTAGACGATCCGCTTCATCAATGACCAGAAATTCAATCTGATCCAGCCAGACTTCTTTTTGCTCGACAAAATCGATCAAACGACCGGGTGTCGCGACCATAATATCGACAGGTGCTTTATTTAGTTGATTCTTTTGCTTGTCAAAATCTACACCACCCAGCAAAGTCACGACATTGAGACCGGCATATTTGGCCAGATCCTGTGCATCGCTTTCAATTTGCAGTGCCAGTTCACGGGTCGGTGCCAAAATCAGGGCACGCGGTTCACCACGATAACGCTGCTCCTGAATTGGGTTATTTAATAGATCATTCATGATACTAATTAAAAAAGCTGCAGTTTTACCTGTACCTGTCTGTGCGCGGCCAATGGCATCATGTCCTGCCAGCGTGAATTTTAAAACCTTCTGCTGGATAGGCGTCATGGTGGTAAAGCCTAAAGCATCAATCGCTTTTTTTAGATTGGGATGTAAATTTAAGGTTTCAAAACCAGATGACATAAAGCGGTGCTCTACTTGGGTAATCACTAAGATGGGGATAGTATAAACAAAAAACGCCCCAAGTTATATTGGAGCGTTTTCTTTTTAGCTTAATCCGAAGATTAGTCTAATGGTTGAACTTCTTCAGCTTGAAAGCCTTTTTGGCCTTTAACAACACTGAATTCAACGCGTTGACCATCACGAAGTGAACGGTGGCCGTCACCTTGGATAGCACGGAAATGAACAAATACGTCATCACCGCCGTTACGTTGAATAAAGCCGAAGCCTTTAGTATCGTTAAACCACTTAACTACGCCTTGTTCGCGAGCAGCTGTCATAAGTTAATCCTCATTGAAACTAAAAGAAGGACCACCCGGTGTTGCAAACAGCAGAGCAAACAAGTTTGAAAATATTATTTTTAAGCTTGTAATCATTCTGTAAAACTATCAACAAAATCCCGGTTACATCCATTTATGTAATAGGGTGAAAAACAATCACTTTGTTTATTCAAAGTCCCAAATACGCAACGAGCTTAACATGGGTTTATCACAATTAATAGATTTTTTTTAGCATGTTCTGTTTGATTTAGTTATTTTTTTCATGAAAATTGTCAAAAGACTTTATATCTTCTTTTAGATCCTGATTTTTATTAAAGCAGTTTGGTTCTATACGCTTCTTTGTTACTATTTATTGTCATTTTTTTGCTATATGAATGAAACCCTAATGTCGCAAAATCCAGAGCAGTATTGTCTTATCGATGCCATGGGAAAACCCTGCCCGATGCCGCTTTTAATGTTAAAACGGGCACTAAAGGCCGGTAATCAGAAAACTTTCTTGCTCAAATCCTCTGATCCACATAGTCAGACGGATGTCAGCCGTTATTGCCAGATTCATCAACTCAAGCTTGAATCAAAAAAAGTTTCTGATTCAGAATTTCACTACTTGATTGAATCTTAAAAATTTTCAATTAAACTGTTTATCTTAGTTTCGTATACTTTTTTACATTTCTCTACCCAAATATCCATTATTTGCGGAGAGATTGGATTAAGATAAAACCTATGTTTAGGGTTATCCCGCACTTCAAGGAGAACACATGAGTGACAGCCGCAATCAGTTGATGCCCCTGTCATTATCGGCGCCAGGGGTCAACCTCGGTGCTTATATCAGCACTGTCAATCAGATTCCGATTTTAACGGCCGAACAAGAAAAAGAGTTGGCTGAACGCTATTACTATGACCAGGATTTAGATGCAGCAAAAATGCTGGTCATGTCACATTTGCGTTTTGTGGTGCATATTGCACGCAGTTATGCAGGTTATGGTCTGCCACAAGGCGACCTGATTCAGGAAGGCAACCTGGGTCTGATGAAAGCTGTAAAACGTTTTGACCCGAATATGGGCGTACGTTTGGTGTCATTTGCTGTGCACTGGATTAAAGCGGAAATTCATGAATATGTGATCCGTAACTGGCGTATTGTTAAAATCGCCACCACCAAAGCGCAACGTAAACTGTTTTTTAATCTGCGTAGCCTGAAAAAATCATCGAAAAAGTTGACCCTCGCAGAAGCACAGTCGATTGCCAATGATTTAAATGTCACACCAGAACAAGTTCTGGAGATGGAAGGCCGTTTGACGGCATATGATGCTGCTTTTGATGCTTCCGGCGATGACGATGATGAAGGTTCAACTTATGTTGCACCGGCTTTATATCTTGAAGATAACCGTTATGATCCGGCCCGTCTGATTGAAAATGAGGATTATGAGGAACAAAGTACTTCTGCTCTGCACGAAGCCATGGATCAGCTCGATGATCGTTCACGTAATATCTTGCAGCGCCGCTGGCTAGATGACGAGAAATCAACCCTGCATGAGCTGGCCGCCGAATATAACGTTTCCGCGGAACGTATTCGTCAGCTGGAAAAAAATGCCATGGAAAAAATTAAAGTGGCGATGTCCTCCAATTAACACCAAATTCTGTTATTGATTTAATCTGAAAAAGCCTTCATCAAAGAAGGCTTTTTTATGCCCGAATTTTGAATTTATGCTAAGGTTGAGCGCAAACTTTATCAGGAAGATCAATTCAAATGTGGATTGCGATTTCAGCATTCAACTTGGTGCTTGCCGTGATGCTCGGTGCCTTTGGTGCACATGGTTTAAAAGCGCGCGCGACTGAAGCCCAGCTCGGCTGGTGGCAAACGGCAACGGATTATTTTTTCTATCATGCCTTAGGTTTGCTTAGTCTGGCCTTGCTCGCGAAAGTCATTCCGACACTCCCGATTCAATGGAGTTTTTGGCTGATTCAGGTCGGTATTTTATTATTTTCTGGTTCACTGTATATCATGGCCTTGGGTTTACCACGTGGATTAGGCGCAATTACGCCAATTGGTGGTGCTTTAATGATTGCAGGATGGTTAATTCTGGCCTGGAATGCTTTAAAATACGCCAGATAAGTCTGAAAATCACTTAATCATGGAGGGTAGCTAGAATGATGATTTATATCAATGGCGAACAACAGGAAACTCACTGCAAGAATCTGCTGGAACTGATTCAGAGTATGGCGCTTGAGGGTAAGCGTTTTGCAGTTGAAGTCAATGAAATGATTATTCCTAAAAGCAAATTAGGCGATACGCTGATTTGCGATACAGACAAAATAGAAATTATTCACGCGGTCGGTGGCGGCTAATACTCGGGACGATTATGCAAGATTTATTACAGATTGGTTCACGCCAATTCCAGTCTCGCCTTTTGGTAGGCACAGGCAAATATAAAGATTTAAATGAAACTCAGCAAGCCATTGAAACCAGTGGCGCAGAGATTGTTACTGTCGCGATTCGTCGGGTCAATATTGGACAGCATCCAGATCAGCCGAACCTGCTGTCAGTCATTCCTCCGGAAAAATATACCATCTTGCCAAATACCGCAGGTTGCTTCGATGCAAATAGTGCCGTTCGCACCTGTATGCTGGCGCGTGAACTCCTTGATGGCCATAATCTGGTCAAGCTTGAAGTTTTAGGCGATGAAAAGACCTTATATCCAAATGTGACCGAAACCCTGAAAGCTGCACGTACCTTGATTGACGATGGCTTTGAGATCATGGTCTATACTTCGGATGATCCAATCGTGGCGCAAGAACTGGAAAGCATGGGCTGTGTGGCAATTATGCCTTTGGGCAGTCTGATTGGTTCGGGCTTGGGAATTCTCAATCCACATACCCTGTCGATTATTAAAGAAAATGCTAAAGTGCCTGTACTGGTCGATGCCGGTGTTGGTACTGCAAGTGATGCCGCAATTGCGATGGAACTGGGCTGTGATGGTGTACTGATGAATACGGCGATTGCGGCTGCACAGAATCCGGTACTCATGGCCTCAGCCATGAAAAAAGCAGTCGAAGCTGGCCGTGAAGCTTTTCTGGCCGGCCGTATGCCACGCAAACGTATGGCCAATGCCAGCTCGCCGGAAACTGGTTATTTCTTTAAATAAATCTCATCGTAGTCAAAGGACTGTATGATTCTTTGACTATCATTTAGCTTTTACTCATCCTAAATTATCTATTTTTATAAATCAGCTCGACGGATTCAAGCTTTAATAAAGCATCAGGAAAAAGCAGCTCCCCCTGCAAGCCTGGCAATTCAATCTTGCTCCAGACCAGTTTATTACGTAAAGACAATGGAAGTTTCTCTGCAATAATCGTAGTGCAATAACGATGCGTCTCACCTCTTGATCCTAAAATAAATTGCTCTCCTACCTGCCTTGTCACGGCCCTAGCAATATCTTTTCTTTTATATGGCTCTAAACTGCTTTCTCTATAAACTGCCCACTTTTTTGCTCGTTTTGAGTCAATAAAATCACTGATATCTGATTGAATCACTTGATTTACATGTGAGGGATCATCATCTGTGGTCGCATGCACCACCAAAATATTTGGTTGAGTTTCTGCAATCACGCCAATATGTGAGTATTCACTCCCACTCAGTTTTTTGATTAAAAAACTTTCGTAACCCACCCCTTCCCGAACAATCCAATCACCCACTTGAAATGCGTGCTCGGGCATATAAATCTGTTTATCTTGCTTTATAGTATCTTGGGGGGGAAACCCAATAAAAAGGCAGATTAGAATAACTAATCTGCCCAAAATCAAACTAAACCGATTATAAATCAACTTTCCATTTATCTTCATTTTTGATAAGTTTTACTCGATCTGTTACAGAATTAGAGCCTTCATTTTTAAAGCTGACTCCGATAGTCACCCGTCCTTTTCCATTTGCTTCATCGATATTTTTGTCTACCACACTAATTTCTTTGACTCCGCCTTTACGTTCAGCTTGCTCTTTAGCCTTTGCCGCGCCAGCTTTTATTTTGCCTTGAATCATTTCTTCAGAACCTGCTTGGGCTTTAACATTTTCAGGTATATAAATATAAGAGAGCATTTTTTCTGAATCGCCTTTATAGGCTGCTGTAACATATTCTTGAGCTACATTTTCTGGATTTTTAACACTACTACATGCAACCAGCATTCCCGTTAAACCGAAACTTAATACTAAATTCAGTATTCTCTTCATCTTATTTATTCCAATAGCAATTATTAAATGAAAGTCAAAAAAAAAGCATAATAATTATGCTTTTTTTTAAATTTTATGGAATTAGACCTTCATCTCGCATTGCAATCTGTACAGACTGACGCTCTGCGACTTTATTGCGGATATGAATAATATTCTTATACGGACTTAAATCATGCTCAATATGATTCGACCAATTGGTCAACACAAACAGATAAGCATCGGCTGGGCCAAAGTTATCATCAACCAGATAGTCATTGTCTGATTCAGCAATCGCTTTGTCGATATAACTCAATAGACGATCGACTTCTGCATAGGCTTTTTTCTTTTCATCATCGGATAACTTGCCACCAAAGAACACCGCATAAGCATCATGCAATTCTGAGTTGAGATAACCCAGCCATTCCAGAACTTTGGCACGTCCCATACCAGATGGCGGAATCAGATCTTGTTTTGGATCGTGTTGAGCCAGAAAAGGTAAAATGGCTACGTTTTCTGTCAGGATCAGACCAGGATTAATTTCTAAGGCTGGTACATAGCCTTTAGGATTAATTTCGTAATAATCCGTACCTTTCTCTGTTTTATGTGTTTTTAAGTCAACACGTTCCAAATCAAAATCGACATTAATTTCATTTAAAATAATATGAGCTGCCAGTGAGCATGCACCCGGCGAATAGTAAAGCTTCATTTCTGATCCTTGTTATACACTTCTCTATGTTTTAAATCGCTTCTGTCAAACTTTCAAGTGATCAAACCTGTAAATTGCAAAAAAGCGTAACTGCCCCTCAGGACATTTACTCATTCAATATTCAGGAAATTAACGGCTTTTTCAAGCCCATCTCTGTAGATTTTTGACCGCATCTGTTTAAGATACCCAGGTTTTCCAAATTTAGATGATATTTCGTGATTAGCCTTAAAAAAGAAGAATGGTTTTCCAATGTTCGGACTGATGTACTCGCAGGTTTGGTGGTTGGACTGGCCTTGATTCCCGAGTCGATTGCCTTCTCTGCAATTGCTGGCGTCGATCCGCAGGTCGGTCTCTATGCTTCGTTTTGTATTGCTGTGACGATTGCTTTTTTTGGCGGCCGCCCTGCCATGATCTCAGCGGCTACGGGTGCGATGGCACTGCTGATGATTACGCTGGTAAAAGACCATGGACTGCAATATCTGCTGGTAGCGACTATTCTGACCGGAATTATTCAGGTCATTGCCGGTTATTTTAAAGTGGCCAAGTTGATGCGCTTTGTTTCGCAAGCTGTGGTGTATGGATTTTTGAATGCATTGGCAATTCTGATTTTTGTCGCACAGCTTCCCGAGATGCAAAAAATGGATGGGATGGGCTATCTGTTTATTGCCATGGGTCTGGCGATTATCTATCTATTTCCTTATCTGCCTAAAATTGGTAAAGCCATTCCTTCTCCGCTAATTTGCATCATCGTGCTGAGTGGACTGGCGCTGTTCTTGGGTACAGATATGCGAACCGTGAGTGATCTGGGGCAATTTCCGGACACCTTACCAATGTTCCTGCTGCCAGAGATTCCGCTCAATCTGGAAACCCTACAAATTGTACTGCCTTATTCATTGACGCTGGCGACTGTCGGTTTGCTGGAAAGCATGATGACTACGACTGTAATTGATGAAGTGACCGGAACTGAAGGTGACCGCCATCAGGAATGTCGTGGTCAGGGTATGGCCAATATTGTCAGTGGTTTTATGGGTGGCATGGCCGGTTGTGCCATGATCGGTCAATCGATTATTAATGTGTCTTCCGGTGCACGAACCCGTTTATCAACGCTGATTGCCGGTGTATTTTTGCTGTGCCTGGTGGTGTTTCTGAAAGACTGGCTGGCTTATATTCCGATGGCGGCTTTGGTGGCGATTATGGTGATGGTCGCCTTTACCACTTTCCAGTGGGGTTCAGTCAAACAATTCAATAAACATCCGCTGGAATTTAATGTGGTTATGATTGCGGTGGTGCTGGTGGTTTTAGCCACCCATAATCTGGCACTGGGTGTATTTGTTGGCGTGCTGCTTTCTGCCCTGTTCTTTATTAATAAACTGGAAAGAACCGTACATGTCTATACGCATTTGAATTCGGCTCATTCACGCAGCTACTTTATTTCTGGACAGATTTTCTTTAGCAGTTCAGAGAAGTTCTATCAGTTCTTTGATTTTAAAGAAAAGCTTGAACATGTTGAACTAGATCTGACCCATGCGCATATTTGGGATGTGACCTCAGTGAATATGCTGAATAACGTGATTCAGAAGTTCAAAGCCCAAGGTATAGATGTAACGGTGATTGGTTTAAATGAAGCCAGCAGCACCTTGATTGACCGTTTTAGTAGCTGAGGCATGATGATTAATAAAAGAGCCAAGCGAGGCTCTTTTATTGTATCTGGAAGATCTTGCCGATTTTTATGGAGAAATACCGAGAAAAGTTTGACTTGCTCGGCTCAGGACTTAAAATACCGCATTCTGAATTTTTAGATTTGCCAAAGTTATGTCGAACGATCAATTAGACCAGCAAGTCGTGGAGCTGGACAATTTAAGCGAGCACCGTGAAATCGTGACGTTTATGCGCCGCTCAATGCCGCTGAACACCTCTCAACGTACTGCGCTTGAACAATATGGTCACTTAATTTTGGAATATCCGGTGGGCGATTTACGTCAACACTTTGAACATCCGGAGCGTCCTTTAACGGTAGAAATCGGTTTTGGTATGGGTCGTTCTCTGGTGCTGATGGCCAAGGCCAATCCCGAGCGTAATTTTGTCGGGATTGAAGTTCATGTACCAGGCATTGCGCAGTGTGTCTATGAAGCAGGTATGGCCGGCGTAACCAACTTACGCGTACTGGATGCCGATGCGATTCAAGTGCTGCGTGAAATGCCGGACAATAGTATCAATACGGTTCAGCTTTACTTCCCTGATCCATGGCAGAAAAAACGTCATTTTAAACGCCGTTTTGTTTCACATGAACGTATGCCACTGGTTGAGCAAAAGCTGGAGCTGGGCGGCACCTTCCATGCTGCAACAGATTGGGAACCATATGCAGAATGGATGCTTGAAGTTTTGGAAGAACGTCCACGTCTGGAAAACCTCGCAGGTAAAGGCAACAGCTACCCTCGTCCGGAATGGCGTCCACAAACCAAGTTTGAACGTCGCGGCATTGAAGCCGGTCACAAGATTAATGATTTTATCTTCAAGAAAATTTCTTAATCCAAGATTCAAAAAAGCGCTGATTAATCAGCGCTTTTTTATGGGAAAAATTTGGCTTTGAACCCTGCTCCGCAGATAAATCATCAGATTCTTCATTCCTAATGACGCCTGAGTATCTGCTGGCTCAACAGCTGATAGATATTTTGCAAATCTTCTCGTTGCATATTGGCCAACATCTGCTGATGCATATTCAAGATATTCTGATCACCACGCATCGCTGGACCAGTCTGCATTTGTTTAGGATCATTCTGAGTGGCTTTACTGGCGGTTTCCAGCATCAAGGGATACAGCAAACTGAAATCGACCTGCTCAGCATCTACAATCTGCTTCGCCATATCATAACAATAATTACTGAAATTACAGGCAAATACTGCGGCCAGATGCAAACTTAAGCGTTGTTCAGAGCTATAGTGATAGACTCTATTGCTTAGGCTATTTGCTAGATCATGCAGTTTTTCTTGATCTTCAGCATTATCCGCTTCAATAAATAAAGGCGTATTTGACCAGTCGATGTCACGCTCCAGACTAAAAGTCTGTAAAGGATAAAATACGCCTGAACGTGGGTGAACATCCTGCAAAACGTTTAAGTGGGTACTGCCAGAAGTATGTACGATCAACACATCAGGAAGATAGGCATGTACCTGCTCGATGACAGATCGAATGGATTGGTCACTGACAGCAATGATTAAAAGATCAATTTCGGAATGCAGTAATTCAGGAGCGTTGATTGCCTGAGCCTTAAATTTAGATGCCAGCTGTTCTGCCTTGGCAAAACTACGGCTATAGATTTGTACAAGCTCATGCTGTCCATTTAAGCCTTGGGCAAGATGAAAGGCAACTCGACCTGCCCCAATAATACTAATCCGCATTTACTGATCTTCCAGAATAATTGCGCACAGCATGCCAATAAAAAAAGGACGAAGCAATTCGTCCTTTTTATGTGAATCAGATTTTAAAATTTACGTAGCGTTAAAATCTGCTCACTGCGGCCAAATGGCCCATGAAGATCATGTAAAATTCCACTGGTTAAACCAATGCCATCTTCACCATATTGCTGTAGCACTTCTAGTCCTAGCCATGTGCCTTTAGGTAAACGATGCAAATGAATCTGCAAATCCAGATTTGGGAAACCCCATCCCGCATTTGGATCCTGACGCGGCACCACACCGTTGGCTGTATCCACCATTCCCATCAAGCGGCTAAAGTCGCTGGTCGTCTGACCTTCTACCATTTCCAGGGCATTGGATAACCAGACAATACCTTTGCCCGCACGATGATCGACATGGGCACGGGTATTAATACTTTGAATATAACCACCTGGCCAGCAACGCATCCCTTCCCACATCGGCAGGTCTTCAGGGTGCTGAACCGGAAAATCTTCCAGACCAGCGATCGCACGGGTATCCGAAGTCATCATTTTCCAGGCACGTGCCACAATACAGGTTTTCCCGTTGGCACACATTTCTGCTTCAATAAGCTCGATGGTTTTACCCGGACGAATCATGCGCGTAGTAATGGAAAATTCACCAAAAGCAATCAGTCCAAAGATATCCAGACTCACCCGGCCAATGCGCATCTCTGCACGTGGCTGAAACTGTTCCAGTTCTGCACAAATAATGCCAGTCGCGGGCGCCATATGCTGCTCATGCGGATTCCATGCACCTTGCGCATGAATATTAGATTCATAATAAGCAGTGCTGCTGCCATCGGCATGCTGTTCGCGGTTGATGAAACGATAGTAGGCTGACATTGTTTTTACACTTCCTTGAATCTTATATTTAAATTTCTAGTTAACTGTTTCAGTTAGCTATGCTTATTTCTGTATAAAAAAACCATAATAATTCATGATTTGACAGTAAATTTTGCTATGTTTAAATCCGACTTTGGTTAAAAGCGCTGCTAAATCTTGGGCAGAGATTAAATGAAAATCCTGCTGTAACCGTTCAAGCATTTTTTCGCTTTGTTGAATACTGAGTCCTGTCTGCTGTGCCATTTTTTGCAAGATTTTTAATTCAGTTTTATTTTCAGGTTGCATCAAGTCATAGGTTAACAGGATTCCATCGGTCTTAAGACTATCGGATATATCCTGAAAAAATTCAGTTTTATTTTCTGATGGAATAAAATGTGCCACCAAAATTGCTAGAGCCGCATCGAACTGATTATCTTGATTTAAGCTTTGTGTATCTGTCTGAATAAAACGAATCCGCTGCGATCCCAGGTCTAACCCAATATTTTTCTGCGCCTGTTCCAGCATAGTCGCCGATGGATCAATTGCAGTAAATGTCCAGTTTGGGTGGCGTTGCAACAGATAAGATAGCTCATAGCCTGTCCCGCAACCAACCACCAATATATGGGCAATTTCGGGTAAATGAGTGGTTAGGATGGCATCAATTTGCTGATGTACCAGTTCATAGCCGGGAATCAATTTACGGATGTGCTCATCATAATTAGCGACGACGAGTTCACTATGGAAGTTTTTTGCCATATTTTCACTTTACCTCACACCATTCAACAGACTAAAGAGCATTAGGTTTATCAGTTATTACAATATTGATAAAGATTCCATCTAAAGGTTTTAAATTTTCGACCATTATCCTAAATCTAATCACATGACAGGCGACATGAATGTCGCCATTTTGCTGAAGGGACATGGATGTCCCTTCAGCAAAATAAAGGGCTTTTGTTTACTTTTAGCCCATCGAAAGTCAAAGCATGGCCTACACGTTAAAATTAAAATCTTTCTTTCTAAGTGAGGCTGTGCAGATCTTTCGCTTTTTCTTAATAGTTTCTCTTCAACTTTTTTTAATGATAAAAAAAGTTGAAGAATTCACCAATCTCAAAAACTAAACAATACTTAAGCTATTTCCTTTAAGTTCAACTCTTCACGCATAAATTCACGTAATTTAAACTTCTGCGCCTTACCGGAAGCTGTCATCGGGAACTCATGGAAGAAACGCACATAGCGCGGCACTTTATTGTGTGAGATATGCTCGGCACAATACTGGCGAATAGTTTCTTCAGTACACGGATCGTTTTCATGCAAAATGATGCAGGCACAGAGTTCTTCACCATACTTATGATCTGGCACACCAATCACCTGAACATCTGAAACCGCAGGATGGGTATAAAGGAAGTCTTCAATTTCTTTGGGGAACAGGTTTTCACCGCCACGAATGACGACATCCTTGATTCGCCCCTTGATTTTGACAAAGCCTTCATCATCCATTTCAGCAATATCACCCGTATGCATCCAGCGCGCATTATCAATTACTTCTGCAGTTTTATCCTGATCTTCCCAATAACCGAGCATCACCGAATAACCACGCACACAGAGTTCACCGAGTTGTCCGCGCGGCACCACCTTGCCATCTTCATCGACAATTTTCACTTCCAGATGCGGATGTACCCGGCCGACTGTCGTAACACGCTGTTCAATGGAGTCTGCGGTAGAGCTTTGCGCACTGACCGGTGCGGTTTCAGTCATGCCATAGCAAATGGTGATATCTGACATATGCATCCGCTCAATCACACGCTGCATGATTTCCTGTGGACATGGACTGCCGGCCATAATGCCGGTACGTAAACTGCTCAGATCAAATTCATCAAACTGTTCATGCTCAAGAATGGCAATAAACATGGTCGGCACCCCATAAGCCGCCGTACATTTTTCTTGTTGAATGGCTTTGAGGGTTTCCAGAGGATTGAAAACGGCAGATGGATAAATCATGGCTGAACCATGGGTAATACAGGCCAGATTTCCCATCACCATACCAAAGCAGTGGAACAGTGGTACCGAAATACAAACCCGATCTTCTGGACTTAAATGAATGGCTTCACCGACAAAATAGCCATTATTTAAAATATTGTTATGGGTCAACATAGTACCTTTCGGATTCCCCGTTGTACCCGAGGTGAACTGAATATTGATGGTTTCATCAAACTGCAATTCACTCGAAATTTGCTGCAATTTTTCTAAGGCGTTTGCGCTTGGTTCCACCAATAAGTCCTGAAAACGATGTAGACCCGGATGTTCCTGTTCATCAATTTTAATCACATGCTTCAAATGCGGCAGACGCTCTGCATTGAGTAATTTACTTTCAGTCTGTGTTAGCTCAGGAGCAATTTTAGTCAGAATTTCCTGATAGTCAGTGGTTTTAAACTGCGCTGCAATCACCAGTCCCTTACAGGAGACCTTGTTTAAGACATATTCCAGTTCATTACTTTTATAAGCTGGATTCAAGTTCACCAGAATAATTCCCGCCTTAAATGCAGCAAACTGGGTAATGGTCCATTCCACACAGTTCGGCGACCAGATGGCCAGACGGTCACCTTTTTTCAGGCCCAGTTTTTGCAAACTACAGGCAAAAGCATTCACTTGCTGCTGCAACTGCTGATAGCTCAGACGCACATTCTGGTGCAAGCTGACGATTGCATCAGAATGTGCATACTGTTCGCATGCCTGATCAAATTTTTCGCCAATCGTCATGCCCAATAAGGGTTGGCTGCTTGTTCCGTAGGCATAGCTTAACCGTACTTGTGTCATTGAATCGATCTCCTTGATTCTTTGTAATTCTGATTTTCAACTCTATTAATTGTTTTTTGACCACGACAACCCTGTCTTCCTGCCTGTTTTTTTGTGTTTTATGCTCCTGCTACTCCCTCCTGTCGACGTACTGCGTTGACACAAAAATCGGCAATCTGTTTGACAAAGTGATCCTTATAATTTTGATCAAACCTGATATTCCGAGATGGATTCAAAGGTTCAATTACCACAAAGGTCATGGAACCAACCACACCCAGCGCTGCGGTATTTAAATCTTCAAATTCAAACTCGCCATTGACTTTTCCTTCAGCCAAAATTTCCTTAATGCTTTGCTTGATTAGCTGTTTACTGTGAAAACGCTCATGTTCCATTTCCGGATCGACCGGTTCGAACATCAGCGAATACGCCAACTGTGGGCTGTTCATGGCTCGCTTCACAAAAGTTGTAACAGATTTTTGCAATTTCTGTTTTGGCGATAAATCCGAGGCAGCAATGTGATTTAAAATCTCAATCTCAAGCCGAATTGCTTCTGACAAAACCTGAATCAAAATCTGATTCTTGTTTTCGAAATATCGATATACCAAGCCTGTAGAAACGCCTGCACGTTCTGCAATCGCCTGAATCGACGCCTCTTTAAAGCCCCCTTGAGTAATCAGCTCACGAGCAGATTGCAAGATCGCCAAGCGATTTTGCTCCATTCGTTCCTGCATCAATGATGATCTTTTATAACTCATAAAATTAATCTCAACAAGATAAAATGAATTGTAAATCATTTTGTGAATATTGATTCACTTTTTTAAATTTTCGATGTATGTTGAATAACAAGCACAACAAAAATGCTTTTTTGGATACAACAAATAGAACCACAGGATGGATGAACAATGAATTTACAAAGCTTGGATTTCGGTTTGGACGAAACACTTATTGCACTTCGTGATTCAGTGGCTGCATTTTGCGCCAAGGAAATTGCTCCAATTGCTCAACAAGTGGACCGTGACAATGAATTCCCTGCTCACCTTTGGAAAAAATTTGGCGAGATGGGCCTGCTTGGTCTGACGGTCAGTGAGGAATATGGCGGTTCAAATTTCGGTTATCTGGCGCACATCATTGCCATGCAGGAAATTTCCCGTGCTTCAGCATCGATTGGTTTGTCCTATGGCGCACATTCTAACCTATGTGTAAACCAGATTAAGCGTAATGGCAGCGAAGAACAAAAGCAGCGCTATCTGCCCAAACTGGTATCTGGTGATTATGTCGGTGCCTTGGCCATGTCCGAACCCAATGCCGGATCCGATGTGGTCAGCATGAAACTCAAAGCTGAAGACAAAGGTGATCATTACCTGCTGAATGGTTCGAAAATGTGGATCACCAATGGCGGCGATGCCGATGTACTGGTGGTCTACGCAAAAACCGATTTACAAGCCGGGGCCAAAGGCATGACCGCTTTTCTGGTTGAAAAAAATATGCCGGGGTTTAGTCACGGTACGCACCTAGACAAACTCGGCATGCGTGGCTCAAACACTTATCCACTATTTTTTGACAATGTCGCAGTGCCAAAAGAAAACGTGCTCGGCGGTGTCGGCAATGGCACCAAAGTGCTGATGAGCGGTCTGGACTATGAACGTGCTGTTTTAAGTGCAGGCCCACTGGGTATTATGGATGCCTGTATGGATACCGTGATTCCGTATATTCATGACCGTAAACAGTTTGGTCAGGCGCTGGGTGAATTCCAGTTGATGCAGGGCAAAATTGCTGACATGTATTCCACCTGGCTGGCCTGTAAAGCCCTGGTCTATGCAGTTGGCGCAGAATGTGACAAGGCAGAGCATAGCCGTAGCCTGCGTAAAGATGCCGCCAGTGCGATTTTATATGCAGCTGAAAAAGCCACCTGGATGGCGGGCGAAACCATTCAAACCTTGGGTGGCAACGGTTATATCAACGAGTTTGCTGCGGGACGTCTATGGCGCGATGCCAAACTGTATGAAATTGGCGCAGGCACCTCAGAAATTCGCCGCATGCTGATTGGCCGCGAACTGTTTAATGAAACTGCCTAAAAAATAAATCACAAGAATAGACAAGGATGTTCGGCATGAATCAATTAAAGAGCAAAATTAATATTCGCAGCGACGAATTTAAAAACAACCAGACGGCGATGCAAAATCTGGTCGAAGACCTGAAACAGAAAGTCCAAAAAATTGCCTTGGGTGGGGGTGAAACTGCCCGTCAAAAACATTTGGATCGCGGTAAATTATTGGCCAGAGAACGTATTGATCATCTGATTGATCCTGGCACGGCATTTATTGAAATTGGACAACTGGCTGCCTATCAGGTCTATCAGGACGATGTGCCTGCTGCGGGCGTGGTCGCTGGCGTTGGTCAGGTCAATGGCGTAACCTGCATGATCATTGCCAATGATGCGACTGTTAAAGGTGGCACTTATTATCCATTGACCGTGAAAAAACATTTACGTGCTCAGGAAATTGCCGAGCAGAATCATTTGACCTGTATTTATCTGGTCGATTCTGGCGGTGCCTATTTGCCGCTACAAGATGAAGTCTTCCCGGATCGTGATCACTTCGGACGTATTTTCTATAATCAGGCGCGTATGTCGAGCCAAGGCATTGCCCAGATTGCCGTGGTAATGGGCAGTTGTACGGCGGGTGGTGCCTATGTGCCTGCCATGTCGGATGAAACTATTATTGTGCGCAATCAGGGAACCATTTTCCTCGGTGGCCCGCCACTGGTCAAAGCAGCAACCGGTGAAGTGGTTTCCAGTGAAGACCTTGGTGGTGGTGATGTGCATACCCGCCTCTCCGGTGTAGCCGATCATCTGGCTGAAAATGACCAGCATGCCCTGGAAATTGCCCGTAATATTGTGGCCAATTTAAATAAAAAACCAAATCCGTTGCCTGAGCAGGTGGAAGCACCTTTGTTTGATGCTTCAGAGTTGTACGGTATCGTGCCAACAGATTCGCGTAAACCTTTTGATGTCCGTGAAGTGATTGCCCGGATTGTCGATGGTTCGCGTTTTGATGAATTTAAGGCTCGATTTGGTACCACTCTGATTACCGGATTTGCCAGCCTATACGGTATGCCAGTCGGGATTATTGCCAATAACGGCATTCTGTTTTCCGAATCTGCACAAAAAGGTGCGCATTTTATTGAACTTTGCTGTCAGCGCAATATTCCGCTGCTGTTTATTCAGAATATCACTGGCTTTATGGTCGGTCGCCAGTATGAAAATGAAGGCATTGCCAAAAATGGCGCCAAACTGGTGATGGCTGTGGCCAATGCCAATGTGCCTAAACTGACCATGGTGATTGGCGGCTCATTTGGTGCCGGCAACTATGGTATGTGTGGCCGCGCGTATTCACCACGCTTTATGTGGACTTGGCCAAACTCACGTATTTCAGTGATGGGCGGTGAACAGGCCTCCAGCGTATTGTCGACCTTAAAACGTGATCAGATTGAAGCCAAAGGCGCTAACTGGTCTGCGGAAGAAGAAGACCAGTTTAAACAGCCAATTCGTGATCAGTACGAACGCCAAGGTCATCCTTATTATGCCTCTGCACGTTTATGGGATGACGGTGTCATTGACCCTGCCCAGTCTCGTGAAGTGTTAGGTCTTAGTTTAGCTGCGGCACTGAATGCGCCAATCCAGCCGACCAAGTTTGGCGTGTTCCGCATGTAAGAGGTGAAAAAAATGACATATCAATTTTTACAGCTCGAACAGCAAAATCAAGTGGCAACGGTTTGGATTAATCGCGCTGAACTGCACAATGCCTTTAATACTCAGGTCATTGAAGAATTGTATCGCTGCTTCCAGTCTTTAAATAGCCGTGATGATGTGCGTGTGGTGATTCTGGCAGGGCGCGGCAAGAGCTTTTCGGCTGGTGCCGATTTGAACTGGATGAAACAGGCCGGTCAGGCTTCTCAAGCAGACAACGAAGCAGATGCATTAAAACTGGCGAAAATGCTGCAAAGCCTAGCGACTTTAAAGCAGCCAACCATCGCCCGGGTGCATGGCATTGCTTTTGGCGGTGGTATGGGTCTGGCATCAGCTTGTGATATTTGCGTGGCCAGCACCGATGCCAAGTTTGCCACCTCTGAAGTACGCCTAGGTCTGGCACCTTCGACCATCAGCCCGTATGTGATTCGTGCGATTGGTGCGCGTCAGGCTTCACGTTATTTCCTGACCGCCGAGCGAATTTCTGCGGAACAGGCCAAAACCATTGGACTGGCGCATGAAGTCACTCCACCGGAACAGCTCGACAGCAAAATTGATGAAATTGTGGAAGCCCTGTTACTCGGTGGCCCTGCTGCACAAAATTCCTCAAAACAACTGATTCAACTGGTCGACCAACAGGTTTTGACCGAAGATTTACTTCTTAAAACAGCACAGCATATTGCCCATATTCGCCAGGGAGATGAGGCGAAAAATGGACTGAATGCATTTTTAAACAAACAAAGCCCGGCCTGGATCAAGACCACGGCATAACAACAAGAAGGATGCTACGATGTTTGAAAAGATTTTAATTGCCAACCGTGGTGAAATTGCCTGCCGTGTGATTCGTACAGCAAAAAAACTCGGTATTGCCACCGTTGCCGTATACTCCGATGCCGATGCACAGGCACAGCATGTCAAACTGGCGGATGAAGCGATCTATATTGGTGAATCGCCAGCAGCACAAAGCTATTTACAGATCGAACGTATTATTCAGGCGGCCAAAAACACCGGTGCACAAGCAATTCACCCAGGTTATGGCTTTTTGTCGGAAAATGACCAGTTTGCCCTGGCCTGTCAGGACAATAATATTGTCTTTATTGGCCCGCCTGTCGATGCCATTTTGGCGATGGGTCTCAAAGCCACCTCTAAAGCGTTGATGGAAAAAGCTGGTGTGCCTTTAACCCCGGGCTATCACGGTAGCAATCAGGATGCCGACTTCCTGAAACAGCAGGCTGACAGCATCGGCTATCCGGTGCTAATCAAAGCCAGTGCTGGCGGTGGCGGTAAAGGCATGCGTCTGGTCGAGCGCAGTGAAGATTTTCTGAGTTCGCTGGCTTCATGTAAAAGCGAAGCGCGTTCCAGTTTTGGCAATGAAGATGTGCTAATTGAACGCTATGTGATTCAGCCACGTCATATTGAAGTACAGGTTTTTGGCGATACCCACGGCAATTATGTGCATTTATTTGAACGTGATTGCTCGGTACAACGTCGTCATCAAAAAGTCCTTGAAGAAGCGCCTGCACCAAAAATGCCAGAAGACAAACTTGAAGCGATGCGCCAGGCCGCGATTGATGCCGCACGTGCGGTCGATTATGTCGGTGCCGGTACGGTAGAGTTTATCGTCGAGCAAGATGGTACTGCCTATTTCATGGAAATGAATACCCGTTTGCAGGTTGAGCACCCGGTCACTGAAATGATTACAGGTCAGGATCTGGTGGAATGGCAACTGCGCGTAGCTTTTGGTGAGCCTTTACCCAAACAGCAGCATGAATTACAGATCCACGGGCATGCACTGGAAGCACGTGTCTATGCCGAAGAACCAGAGAAAGGCTTTATTCCTGCGATTGGCCAGATCAGCTATTTACACTATCCAGAGCAAAATGACTGTGTACGTGTGGATAGTGGCATTGTCGAAGGTGATGAAATCAGCACCTATTATGATCCGATGATTGCCAAACTGATTGTCTGGGGCAAAAACCGCGAAGCTGCTTTAACGCAAATGCATCATGCCCTGGGCCATTTCCATGTGGATGGTTTGGGCAATAATATTGCATTCCTCGACCGTTTGGTGCTGTGTGATTCGTTTAAAAATGCCCATCTGGATACCGGCCTGATTCAACGTGAAGAAGAGTTCTTATTAAAACCTTCGACTGAGATCAATGCTGAACTGATCGTTAGTGCTGCATTCATCGAATTATTATCACGCCAAGCTCAAAACCCGGTTGCGAATAACTCAGTCTGGCAACAACACGCTTTCTGGCGCCTGAATCAGCAAAATGCATATACAGTGCAATTACAACGCAATGGCATTATGCTTAAAGTTCAGTTCAGTACGCAAGAGCAAGGTTTTATCGCCACTTATAATGGTCAGCAGATTCAGCTACAAGGTCAGTTGATTGATGCACATACTTTAGCTTTGCAACTGGCAGGCAAACAGCAAAAACTGGCCTTTAGCCAGACTGAACATGGCATTACCCTGTTCCAGAATGGTCAGACACATAAATTCGAGTCTATCCAGCCGGATTATGATCAGCATGATGATCAAGGGACAGAAAACAACCTCACTGCACCAATGCCAGGTGTGATCACGCAAGTACTGGTCGCTGCCAATGACAAGGTCAAAAAAGACGATGTCTTGATGACGCTGGAAGCGATGAAAATTGAATACTCGATTCGTGCACCACATGACGGCATCATCGCCAGTTCATATTTCCAGAAAGGTGATCAGGTCAAAGCCGGTGATGAACTGCTTGAGTTCCAGCCACTGACGGAGGATGTTGCATGACCGAATTTGTCAAAATTGTAGAAGTCGGGCCACGCGATGGCCTGCAAAATGAAAAAACGCCATTAACGCTGGATGATCGGAAAAATCTGATTCTGGATCTGATGAAAACCGGTTTACAGGCGATTGAAGTCGGTTCCTGTGTTTCAGCCAAATGGGTGCCACAAATGGCAGACAGCGATCAGCTGTTTGCCGGCTTGCCCAAAGACCCAAATATTCAGTTCAGTTTACTCACGCCAAACCTGAAGGGCTTTGAAGCAGCACTGGCGGTGGGTTGCAAGGAAGTTGCGGTCTTTACCGCAGCGTCCGAAAGCTTTACCCGCAAAAATATCAATTGCTCGATTGATGAAAGCTTGGAGAAGTTTGCCGATGTGATGGCGGCCGCCAAAGCCAATGATATTCGGGTACGCGGTTATGTGTCCTGTATGGTGGACTGCCCTTATGAAGGTGCGATTGATCCGAAACAGGTGGTCAAAGTCACCCAACGTTTGCTGGATATGGGCTGCTATGAAGTGTCGTTGGGTGAAACCATTGGTACAGCCACACCGGATCGGGTGCAAAAAGTCTGGGATGCTTGCCTGGCTCAGATCGATACCAAGGTTTTGGCAGGTCATTTCCATAATACCTATGGCATGGCCATCGCCAATATTTACCAGTCGCTGTTACAAGGCATCCGGGTATTTGATTCATCCATTGCCGGTCTGGGTGGCTGTCCTTATGCCAAGGGTGCTTCAGGCAATGTTTCAACTGAAGACCTGTATTACCTGCTCTCGAATATGGGCTTTGAAACCGGTATTCAACTGGATGCCCTGATGCAGGCCAGCCGTAATATCAGTGAGGTGTTGCAGCGCAATAATCCCTCCAATTATGCCAATGCCTATTGGCAAAAAGCCTGTGCCTAACAATAGCAATACCCGGACACGATACAAGTCCTCAAGGATATACATCAGTAGTTTCCTGACCAAAAAGGAATCTGCAAGACAAGAATAAATCGAGGTAAAAAATGTCAAATAAAGTTTATGACAGTGCAGAGGCCGCTTTAGACGGCGTGGTTCAGAATGGACATACACTGGCAGTCGGAGGTTTTGGTTTATGCGGTATTCCGGAAGCATTGATTGCCGCATTGAAACAGACTGGTGCCAAAAATCTGACCTGTATTTCCAACAATGCCGGAGTCGATGGTTTTGGTTTGGGCGTTTTACTGGAAACCAAACAGATTCAAAAAATGATTTCATCTTATGTTGGTGAGAATAAAGAATTCGAACGTCAATACCTGAGTGGCGAACTGGAAGTCGAACTGACCCCACAAGGCACCTTGGCGGAGAAATTACGTGCTGGCGGTGCCGGTATTCCGGCTTTTTATACCGCCACCGGTGTCGGAACCGTGATTGCTGAAGGCAAGGATGTACGTGAGTTTAATGGCAAGTCTTATATTCTGGAAGAATCCTTGACTGCCGATATCGCCTTGGTCAAAGCCTATAAGGCCGATAAAGCAGGTAATCTGATTTTCCGTAAAACTGCACAAAACTTTAATCCGGTCTGCGCTATGGCTGGCAAAATCACCGTGGCTGAAGTAGAAGAAATTGTCGAAATTGGTGCGCTGGATCCCGATGACATTCATCTGCCCGGTATTTATGTGAATCGAATTGTCTTAAATACCCAACCGGAAAAACGTATTGAACAGATGACCTTAAAGGCGGAGGCTTGATCATGGCTTGGACACGTAATCAAATGGCGCAGCGCGCTGCACAAGAGCTGGAAGATGGTTTCTACGTTAACCTGGGGATTGGTTTACCAACGCTGGTTGCTAACTACATTCCAGAAAATATCAACGTCTGGCTGCAATCGGAAAATGGCTTGCTCGGTATTGGCGAATTTCCAACGGCTGAAACCGTCGATGCCGACCTGATTAATGCTGGTAAACAGACCGTGACTGCCCGTAAGGGCGCTTCTTTCTTTTCCAGTGCCGATTCCTTTGCCATGATCCGTGGCGGTCATGTCAATATCGCCATTTTAGGTGCCATGGAAGTGTCCGAAACTGGCGATCTGGCCAACTGGATGATTCCGGGCAAAAAAGTCAAAGGTATGGGCGGTGCCATGGATCTGGTCGCAGGGGTACAAAAAGTCGTGGTGTTGATGGAACACTGCGCCAAAGATGGCACGCCTAAAGTTGTTGCGCAATGTAGTCTGCCCCTTACCGGACAGGCTGTGGTCAACCGGATCATTACCGATTTAGGTGTGCTGGATGTCACTCCAGATGGTATTCAACTTGTTGAGCTGGCACCAGAGGTCAGTTTTGAGGAGATTCAGAAAGTCACGGGTGTGGCTTTACAAAAAATAGCAGCTTGATTTTCCCGACCCTTAAAATGAAAAATTTTAAGGGTTTCTTTTCGACCAAAGAAAACTCTAATTTTAAAAATGAATGCAGAATAAATGGATTTTAATCATGCAAACAGAACAAAATATCTTACAACGCTTCGCCCTGCGCGTCAGTGACTGGTCAGAAAAATGGTTTCCTGATTCTTATATTTTTGCCCTGCTCGGTGTCATCATTGTCGCAATTGCCGCTATCGGAATTGGCGCGCCGGCACAGGACGTTGCCATTTCCTTTGGTGACGGGTTCTGGAGCCTGATTCCCTTTACCTTGCAGATGTGCATGCTGATCGTGGTCGGTTATGTGGTTTCGGTTTCAAAACCAATGCAGCTTCTGATCCGAAAAATGGCACGTCTGCCCCATTCAGGGCGCGGTGCGATTGTATTGGTCGCGACAGTCAGCCTGCTCATTTCCCTGATTAACTGGGCCATGAGCACAGTTCTAACTGCATTACTCGTGATTGCACTGGCACAACGTAAAGAACTTAATATGGATTACCGCGCTGCAGCCGCAGCAGCGATTATCGGGATGGGAGCCACCTGGGCACTCGGCATCAGTTCCTCTGCTGCACAATTACAGGCCAATAAAAGCAGCCTGCCTGAACCGATTTACAATCTGACCGGTGTCATTCCATTTACCGAAACGATTTTCCTGCCGCAATCCATGATCATGACGGCGGTTCTAATCATTGCCTCGATTGCCATTGCCTACTGGTCAGCGCCGAAAGGCAGTCATATTAAAACCATTGAACATTTTCCGGTTCAGATTGAAGAAGGAAAACCGGAAGAATCTTCATCAAAACGTCCGGGCGACTGGCTGGAAAACTCACCTATTTTAAGTATTCTGATTGTAGTGCTAGGTGCTGTATGGATGTTTAACGAATTTTCCGAAAGCAATCCTATTCTGGCCATCTCCAGTTTAAATACCTATAACTTTATCTTCCTGATTTTGGGTGTCGCACTACATGGTACGCCACGGAATTTCCTCAATGCCGTTTCCAAGGCTGTGCCAGCAATTTCAGGTGTGCTGATCCAGTTTCCTTTATATGGCAGCATTGCCTTTATGATGACCAATGCGCTGAATTCTGCGGATCTGTCCCTATCACACTATATTGCCGAATTTTTCGTTTCGATTGCTTCACAGGAAACCTTTGCTATCGTGATGGGTCTCTATTCGGCAATCCTGGGTTTCTTCATTCCTTCCGGTGGAGGTAAATGGATTATTGAAGCCCCTTATGTAATGCAGGCTGCGCATGATCTGAAAGTGCATCTGGGCTGGTCAGTGCAGATTTATAATGCTGCCGAAGCCTTGCCTAATCTGATCAATCCTTTCTTTATGTTGCCGATGCTGGGCATCCTGAAGTTAAAGGCCAAAGATGTGATCGGTTTTACCGTGACCCAACTGGTTTTTCATATCCCGCTGGTGCTGTTTTTACTCTGGTTCCTCGGCCGAACTTTGACCTATAGTCCACCGGTCTTTTCTTAATTTAAGCCATATAAAAAGGACGAATCATTCGTCCTTTTTCATCTGGAAAATTATTTCAGCTGGCTTTCTTTTCTACAACACCCTCGCTATCCACTGCACGTATAGTACCTGTTTCAGTATTAACCACTTCAAAAGCTACGCGGCGGTTCTGAAACTGTCCGGCAGGTGTCGCATTCGGTTCAACAGGCTGGCCCTCTCCCACGCCTACAGCTTGCAATTGCGCAGGATCAACCCCCTTTTCAATCAGATAACCCACAATTGCTTGCGCGCGTTGCACAGACAGCACTTTATTCTCGGCCTCACTTCCTTGCGCATCGGTATGTCCTTTGACCTTGAGAATAACATGCGGTGCGCGCTGCAATAATGCGGCAGCCTGATCCAGTACCGATTTATTCACTTCCGGTACGGCAGTCGATGCAGTATCAAAATTAATAATCTGCAAATTCAGTGCAGTCGCAACATCTAAGGCCTGAACATGATCAGTTTCGATACTCGCCAATGCTTGTTCTGCATCGCTATTGGCAGCCTGAATCGCCTCACTCCTATTGACCGGCTGTTGAGTCACAACAGTGACATTTTTGGCCAGATTACGAATTTGTGTTGCCAGACGTTCTGCTTCTGCATTACTCGCTGCACGTATAGCAACCTGATTACCAATCCAGTCTAGTGAGACATTTGGCATGCCTTGAATCAGTTTCAAAACGGAAGGAATGCTATCCTGATCAATAAATTCCGAATGATAAACCTCACTGCTGAGCGCGCCACAACCAATATTATAATTAAAGATCTGTTTAATCTCGGTTTGCAAAATTTGCATATACTGGGGATTATTCAGCTGTAACTGACAACTGATAATTTCACCATTAGTGCCGGTACTCAACTGTAAAGAAGCGGGTTGGACTGCGGCAATTTCACGGGTCGTTTGGGGGTTTGCCGAATCCTCAGCATCATCCTGCATACAGCTACGAACAAAAAACAGGATTAAAGCTGCCAGAATCAGAAAAATAATAAACGGCCATAAAAAACCGGTTTTTTTCTGCTGCTGTACCACAACAGCATGTTCTGGTTCTAGTTCAGGCGCCTGATTCAAATGCTGCCCCGCCAATGGAGAAACACCTAATGCCGCTAAAATCGATCCGGCCCAAACAGGTAATGCACGCTGGATCGAGTCGGCGTGGGTTTCCAGCAAATGACTAATCGCTTCTGGACTTGAAGCACCGGCTTCGGTCTGTAAAAAATTGAGGGTCGGTACAATGGCCCGATTCAGGGTCTGCTCTATTTGATCTTGTGGCGCGCTCTGATCAAGTTGATCCAGAAACTGCTGCTTGAGTGCCGAATTTCCATTAAACAGTTCATGGATTTTTGGATTGAGTTGCTGGCTTAAACTTTCAATCCATGCAGGACGTGCACGCAATATACTTAAGAATATGGGATAGAACTGACTCAGTGCCTGATCTTTGGCAAATAGATGTTCGGTTTCACCTTGTAGCACAATCGCTGTAACATCGCTTTTTAAGCGTTCCATCAGATCTACATTCATATTGTCACCATTCTTTTGATTTTTCTAATGTTTAATATTCAATCAGTGTAACGATGCCAGTTTTTTGAAAATGTAAATAATTGTATGAATATCATAAAGTTTCACTGTTTTTGTTGAGTACTCATTTTACTGACACAGAATTCAAAAACAAAAAAAGCCAGCCGAAGCTGACTTTTATAAAAGCTGGATCTATTAAGCGAGGAACGTTTTTAAAACTTTAGCTCGCACTTTTTGATTGATCAGCGGTGTATTTTTACCTTGCGACACGATGCTTTCTTTGCTCAGCGTCCATTCCAGCTCTGGATCTACAAGTACCCAGCCCGCCTCGTCTGCCCAGCGATCTGCCATTTGTGCAACACGTGCCGGAGCCAAAGTCACTTTTTCTACCCATTCCAGTGGTGTAAACAAACCTTCATTGACCAGTTGAATTCCAAAAGGTACATAAGTATCAAAAGCGCTAAAGCCAGGCTGGGTTTCAGCAAATGGCGCCATTTTCGCAGAGCTGCTCAGCGGTTCATGATGGGTACAAATCGCATCAATCACCCCAGATTTTACTCCTTGGCGTAGCAATTCTTTGTCTTGTTCAGCACGCAATGGCGGACGTACATGTGCCAGCGAATTAAAACCGTCAATTAAGGCATCGGTCAGATGTAATTGGTGCATGGCCACATCACAGGTGACAGGCAAGCCTTTTTCTTTGGCAATCCGGATTAGCTCTACTGACGCACCACAAGATAATAAACCGAAATGCGCACGAACTTTGGTCACTTCAATCATTAACAGGTATTTGGCAATTGCCACGGTTTCAGCAAGTGCTGGAATCATCGGCAAGCCCTGACGTGAGGCAATAAAGCCTTCATGCACACAGCCATCTTTGGCAATTTGCGGCTCTTCTGCATAGAACACCACAGTCAGATCTAAACCTGCAGCATATTCCAGGGTACGTAATACCACGTCATCATTGGCAAAAGGCGCACTGGCATTGGACACCGCAGTACATCCGCCTTTTTTCAAGCCGGCCATATTGGCAGGTTGCTGGCCTTGCAAGCCTTGGGTTTGAGCACCAATCACTTCAAGATAGATACCACCGTCCAGCATGGCTTTTTCAACCAGACCATGAATCAGTGCGCCATTGTCCTGCACGATCGGCTTTGAATCTGGTGGCGTAAACACGTGCAAAATCCCATTTTCACGTGCTGCTTTACCTTCAGATTTTAAGGTGCCATGTTGCTGCTGACCCGGTTCACGTAAACGTGCACACAGATCGACCATGGTGGGCATCAACCATTTGCCCTGACCATCAATGGTTTCAGAGACAGCAGCCGTTTCCGCAACGAACTTACCATTTTCCAGATACACGGTCTGAACAGAATCAGTGTTTTGGATTGGATCGAGCACACGAACATTTTCAATTTTTACAATAGTCATGACTTATTCCTTAACCCGCAATCGCTGCAATCAAACCCTGTTCCTGAAGCTGGCCCTGCATTGACAAAGCCAATACCGCCATACGTACCGCAATACCATTGGTCACCTGATTCAGAATCACCGACTGCGGTCCATCGGCAATACTGGAGTCAATCTCCACCCCACGGTTCATTGGACCCGGATGCATCACGATACAATCCGGTTTGGCCATCGCTAAACGTTCTTTGTTCAGGCCATACATCTTGTAGAATTCAGCTTGCGATGCCAGTGCCGGAGAATCAATCCGCTCATTTTGAATACGCAAGGTAATGATCACGTCGCAATCTTTGATACCATCTTCCATGTTGTTAAATAGACGAATACCATCACCATATTCTTCAAAACCGTATGGCAGCAAGGTATTTGGTGCAATCACCCGAATATCTTCACAGCCTAAGGTTTGCAAAGCCGCCACATCTGAACGCGCGACACGTGAATGTTTGATATCGCCAATAATGGCAATCGACATCTCTTCAAATTTTTTATGGGTTTCCCGGCGAATGGTGAGCATGTCCAGCATCGCCTGGGTTGGATGCGCATGACGGCCATCACCGGCATTAATAATCGCCACTGTTGGGCAGACATCCTTGGCAATAAAATGCGCCGCACCTGAAGATGAATGACGCACCACGAAAATATCAGCGGCCATCGCTTCAAGGTTCCATAAGGTGTCACGCAGGGTTTCACCTTTAGAGGTACTCGAACGGGCAATATCGATATTCAGAACGTTGGCAGAAAGGCGCTTGGCAGCGGCTTCAAAAGTAGTGCGAGTACGGGTAGAGTTCTCGAAAAACAGGTTCATCACCGTTTTGCCTTCCAGCAAATTATTGGTGATGAGCTGATTTTGGTCATTAAAAAAGGACTGCGCAGTGTCCAATATTTTTGTCAGGGTTTCTTTGGAAAGACCTTCGATGGTCAAGAAGTGTTTTAGATTACCTTCTTTATTGAGTTGAATCTGGCTCGGTGTATGCAATGCCGCCAAGTGCATGAGAGATTCCTTATGCGTTAAGTCAACATATTATACAGAGATTGGCCAGTCTGAGTAGTTGGCAATGTGACTACTTGTACAAAAACCACCTCGATAATAAAAATAGAAATTGAAATTCCTATGTATTTTTTCAATAAGATAATTTAACCATTTTCCATCCTGCTGACTTTCAGTACAAAATTATGGGTGCTTCAGTCTGGCACATTCACACCCATCGTTTTATCGCAGCGCACCGATATAATGATGTGCTACCTGTGCACGGTAGATATCGTCCTGATCGGGTTCAACCGAGACCAATACCTCCTGCTGTGGCAGATGTGCAGATTTTTCAAACTGTTGCTGCCGAACCACAGGCAGATCCCAAACCTGTTTTAAACGCTCGATTAAACGCTGCAACTCTGGATCTTGGGTCTGTTCTACCAGCTCAATCACATGCCGCGCATAGTCCAGATTTTCTGCCAGATAAAGCGCATCCACGACCCGGCCTGACACGCGTCTCAAACGTGTATAAATTAAAGTGGCCACTGAAAAAACGTCATGGTTGCGTAACTGATTCTCTAACATTTTAACCCCCATTATAAAATTGAAAAATCAGGCAGCCATCGCTCTCCTCCGACTGACTGCCTGATTTGCTGTGTATAGAGCAAAATGCGTACCAGTTCATCAAATTATCATGTGAATATTATTTTTCACTCGTACACGGCAAGGCCTTTCAGAGAATTTAAAAAGCTTTCAATATAAAAATACGGTAAACTTGGCGCAGTTTTTTATTTATCTTTTTTGGTCTCTCTATTATATGAATACCTCTCCACGTTTAAGCAATTATTGGGTCACCTGTGCCGATGGTCTGGAAACCTTATTAGAAGAAGAACTACAAGGCTTAGGTGTTCAGAATATTGAGCGTTTTCCAGGCCGTTTAATCTTTAAAGGCAGTCTGGAAAATGCTTATCGGATTTGCATGTGGTCACGTCTGGCTTCACGTGTGCTCATGCCGATCCATACCCATGAAATTGAATTTTCTCACGATGCCCGTGATGTGGCAGAAGAGCTATATGAAGGTGCAATCAGCTTTGACTGGTCGCTCATTTTTGCACCACAAAGTACCTTTGCCATTCGCTTGCATGTCGAGCGTGACATCAAGGTCAATACCCAGTTCGCAACTTTGCGTGCCAAAGATGGTGTCGTAGATTCCTTCATGGAAGCTGTGGGTAAACGCCCAAGTATCGATACCAAACAGCCAGAAATTACCATGTATATTCTGGCTGGGAAGAAAGAACATACCTATTGTCTGGACTTGTCCGGCGACTCATTACATAAACGTGGTTATCGCCACTTTATGACCGATGCACCAATCAAGGAAAATCTGGCTGCTGCAATTTTGCAAAAAGGTCAGCTTAAACAGATTAATCCGGACATCATTGTCGATCCAATGTGTGGTTCAGGTACCTTTATCATTGAATCACTGATGATCCTGACCGACCGTGCGCCTGGTCTGGTCCGTCGTTTCGGTTTTAATGGCTGGAATGGCCATGACCATGAACTCTGGATGGGCATTAAAGCTGAAGCAGCTGAACGCCACCAAGCGGCAATGGAAAATCCATTACCGCAATTCTATGCCTTCGATGCAGACTGGGAAGCTGTAAAAGCGACACGTCAAAATATCATCGCGGCAGGTTTTGAAGCTGCTCTCGACAATATCATGATCGAAGAGCGTACTTTAAATGACTGGCCGGATTTTCAGGCTGAAGGCAAGAAAGTCTTCTTCGTAACCAACCCGCCTTATGGTGAGCGTCTCGGTGATAAAGCGCAGAACCGTTCTTTATATCTTGGTTTATCGGCTTTACTGCAAAAGAATTTCCCGAATCAAAAAGCGGCGGTGATTGCCTCTCAAGTCGAACAGGCTGACGTGCTGGCCTTTAATGATCCGCAAATCCTGCGTTTGATGAATGGTAAATTGCCGATCTATATCCGCTTTGGTACGGTTAAACCTGCGGCTGTGGTGCGTCCGTTTCTGGAAGGTTGGCAGCCGCAACAATTCGAACCAATCGAAGGTGCGATGGAGTTTGCCAACCGTCTGACCAAAAATATGCAAGCCCTGAAAAAATGGGCAGTCAAAGAAGGCGTACACTGTTTACGTCTGTATGATGCCGATTTACCAGACTTTAATGTCGCGGTGGATCTGTATGGTGAGCGCCTGCATGTGCAAGAATATGCTCCACCTAAAACGATTGACCCTGAAAAAGCCAAGAAACGCTTTAACCTGGCACTGCAAGCCATTCGCGCTGTGACCGGTCTGGGCCGTGATGCGATCTTTATCAAGACCCGCGCACGTCAGGAAGGTAAAAACCAGTACACCAAACAAAGTACCGCATCGAAGCGTTTTATCGTACAGGAAGGTAAGGCCAAGATTCTGGTTAACCTGACCGATTATCTGGATACCGGTCTGTTCCTGGATCATCGTCAAATGCGTTTGCGTATTGCCCGTGAGGCCAAAGGCAAACACTTCCTGAACCTCTACAGCTATACCTCTACGGCGAGCCTACATGCTGCCTTGGGTGGTGCTGCAAGTACCACCAGTGTCGATCTTTCCAATACCTATTTGAACTGGTCGAAGGAAAACTTCGTGCTGAACGGTTTAACCGTAGATCACGCCGATGAACAACATCAGTTCTTTGCATCTGACTGTTTTGAATGGCTCAAAGAAGGTCATGAGCAATATGAGCTGATCTTTATTGATCCACCCACTTTCTCAAACTCGAAAAAATTCTACGGGACGTTTGACGTACAGCGCGACCATCTATCCTTGCTTAAACGCGCCATGAACCGTTTAACCAGCGATGGTACCCTGTACTTCTCGAACAACTATCGTGGTTTCGAGATGGATGAAGAAATTCTGGCGTTCTATGATGTCGAAGAAATTACTCAAGAAACCATTGGGCCTGATTTCAAGCGTAACCAGAAGATTCACCGTGCCTGGAAAATCGGCCATCCTAAAGTGTAATCACTGGTATTAGATTGTGATAAAACAAAAGCCTGTTCAGTTGAACAGGCTTTTTCTTCTTAGATTCGCTGTTAAAAAGCGACTTACAACTTATTGTGCAGTTAAGAACTTCTTTTCACCATACAGATAATGCATGGATAGTTTAAACACATCACCATCTCGCTGAATTTGCTGATTAGCTTGCATCGCACTCAGCATTTGCTCCAGCTCTTGATCGGACATATTTTTACCTGCGGCACGCATATAATGATGAGTGAAGGTTTTTACTACCTGTTTATTGAAACTGATATTGGTTTGCACTTCTAACAGATTTGGGAACATTTTTGCCAAGCTTTCCAAGGTGGTTTGATGGCCTGGCATTACTTTTCCGACTAAATCTGCCTGAATACTGCCTGTGCCTAACTTTAACTGATTCTGCTTCGATTCAAACTTGAAGCCATCATTAATCACCGCCAGCATGGCTTGTATCGCATCTTTTTCAAAATTTCCTGCTTCCAGACAAGAGTTATTTTGCTTTTGCAGAATATCAAATAATATCTGCATTTTTTGACGCTGTAAGTCTTTGAGCTCCCAATTGAGTTCTAAGTCTTGCATCGCAGGGACATTATTTAAGCCCATTTCGGCAATTTTAAATTTTGATTGAACATCTACTGTACGCTCATGCAGTTGGGTATCCATACGCCAGCTCAGGTCTTTCAGTTGTCCTGAGCCTTCTGCCTTAGCATCCTGGCGCTGCATTTTGACAATATTGAACTCGAAATAACCCGGTTCTAAATACTGCGCATTCAGAGCCTGATTGGTTTTAAAATGCACACCCTTGAGTTGTGTATTTCCAGACTGATCACGAATAGACAATTCTGGCACATCAAAACTCATATTTAAAATTTTATGTTGTCCCTGACTCTGTTTTGCCTGAAACTTGATCTGTATAGGGTCAATTCTGGTATATAAACCTGCTTCTTTTTTTTCGATGGCAGGGGTTTGTAATTGTGTGGTCGATACACCCAACCAGTTGACTTGCGTCGTCACTTTTAAAGGTTGCTGAAAAAATTCAGCATATGCGCCCTGTCCTTGTGCTAAATCGAGTTGAGAATGAATGGTATAGCCTTTCCAGGTACGCTGAATTTGGTCTTGACCATTAAATACTAATTTTTCTTTGGCATTACACGCGTCTGGCACAATGCTCATGCTCCACTTGGCCGTGCCTTGTAGAGCCCCCATAGCGTAGTCAGTATATTGCACACTAATGTTCGGCGCTGGTTTTAAATTTTGTTGATAATGCGCTTTCAAGCTCTTATCTGCATATAAATTACCCGTGCTCACAGCCCCCGCCAACACCACGACACCAATTCCACCCCATACTATTTTCGACATAGTTTTTGCTCAGAATTTATCTATTTTTATTGAACATAAATTATAGTTAATCTTAAAAAATAAAGATAATTGTTTTGCAAATAAATCACTTAAACATAATATTCATCACAAAATATTAAAAATAGCTGTCACTTTTAAGCAATTTTTTTACTGATATGACCTGAATTGTCAGCCATCAAAAAACCTAGCCGAAGCTAGGTTTTCTGAAAATTAAAAGGACAGGCAATATTAGCTAACTTTCATTTTCTCGAAGATTAAATCACCCGCTTCGGCCTGGACCAGAATCGTATCACCCGGCTGGAATTCCCCTGCAAGGATTTTTTGAGCCAGGCCATTTTCAATACGTTGCTGGATCGCACGTTTTAACGGACGCGCACCATACAGCGGATCGAAACCGGCATCAATTAACTGATCGAAAGCACTGTCATCTACCGACAGACGCATATCACGCTCTGCCAGGCGCTGACGCAAGCGATTCAACTGGATATCGGCAATACCGCGAATCTGGTCTTTTTCCAGCGCATGGAAGACCACCAGTTCATCAATACGGTTAATAAACTCCGGACGGAAATGTTCCGAGACCGCATTCATCACTACTGTACGAACTTCATCACGTGTTGCATTAACGCCCAGTTCACGCACATCCTGCGAACCCAGGTTCGACGTCATAACGATCACGCTGTTTTTAAAGTCCACTACCCGGCCTTGCGAGTCAGTTAAACGACCATCATCCAGCACCTGTAGTAAAATATTAAACACATCCGGATGCGCTTTTTCGACTTCATCGAACAAGATCACGCTATAAGGTTTACGACGTACCGCTTCCGTCAGCACCCCGCCTTCTTCATAACCCACATAGCCCGGAGGCGCACCGACCAAACGACTGACCGAATGTTTTTCCATGAATTCAGACATATCAATACGAATCATGGCATCGTCACTATCAAACAAGAAGTTTGCTAATGCTTTGGTCAATTCTGTTTTACCTACACCCGTTGGACCCAGGAACAGGAATGAGCCACTTGGACGGTTCGGGTCTGACAGACCTGCACGTGAACGGCGTACCGCATTCGACACCGCAACCACAGCTTCATCTTGCCCCACCACACGGTTATGCAGAAAGTCTTCCATATGCAGCAGTTTGTCACGCTCACCTTGCAACATTTTCGCCACAGGAATACCGGTGGCCGCACTGACCACCTCGGCAATTTCATTGTCGGTGACTTTGTCACGCAGCAGTTTCGGTGCCTCACTTTCTTCAGCTGCTTCAATACGTTCCAGCTGTTTTTGCAACTCTGGAATCACGCCATATTGATACCGTGCAGCTTCAGCCAGATCACCTTCACGTTGCGCTTTGTCCAGTGCAATACGGGCCTGATCCAGTTTGATCTGTACATCCTTATTGCCTTCGACCAGCGCCTTGTCGGCACGCCAGATTTCTTCTAGGTCCTGATATTCTTTTTCAACCGTGGCGATCTGGTCAGACAGATATTGAATCTCAGCTTTGGCACCCGAGTCTTCATCTTTTTTCACCGCTTCCAGCTGCATTTTTAACTGAATAAGACGGCGTTCCAGTTTATCCAGAGCTTCTGGTTTGGAGTCGAGTTCCATTTTGATGCGCGATGCTGCTTCATCAATCAGGTCGATGGCTTTATCCGGCAACTGGCGATCGGTGATATAACGATGTGACATTTTCGCTGCAGCAATAATCGCAGAGTCCAGAATCTGTACCCCGTGATGCGTTGCATAGCGGTCTTTCAGACCACGCAGAATCGCAATCGTGTCTTCCACACTCGGTTCATCGACCAAGACTTTCTGGAAACGACGCTCGAGCGCTGCATCTTTTTCAATATACTGACGATATTCATCCAGCGTAGTCGCACCGACACAGCGCAGCTCGCCACGTGCCAGCGCCGGTTTCAGCATGTTACCGGCGTCCATCGCACCATCACCCTTACCGGCACCCACCAAGGTATGCAGCTCATCGATGAATAAGATGATTTCGCCTTCGTGTTTGGCAATATCTTTCAGAACGGCTTTTAAGCGTTCTTCAAACTCACCACGGTATTTGGCACCGGCCAGTAAAGATCCCAGGTCCAGCGATAAAACACGTTTACCTTTCAGTCCTTCAGGTACTTCACCATTAATAATCCGCTGTGCCAGACCTTCGACGATTGCCGTTTTACCCACACCCGGCTCACCAATCAGTACCGGGTTATTTTTGGTGCGGCGTGACAGAACCTGAATGGTACGGCGGATTTCATCATCACGGCCAATCACAGGATCAAGCTTGCCTGCCAAAGCACGTTCAGTTAAATCAATGGTGTACTTATTCAGTGAATCACGCTGATCTTCATGATTATTGCTCATGACTTTTTCATCGCCTCGAAATTGATTAATGATCTGGCCTAAGGTTTCTGCCTTTAGGCCAACACTGTTTAATAAGGTTTTTGTGTTACCTGTTTCTGCCAGCGCCAACAGTACCCAATCTGTAGATAGAAACTCATCTCCGGCTTTTTGCGCGAAGCTGTCTGCCAAATGTAATACTTTTGCCGCTTCAGGGCTGAGATTGATATCCGCGGAGGGATTGCTCAGGGTTGCTGCATTACTTAGGGCCGTTTGCAGCTTGGTTTGCAATTCACGCAGATTGGCGCCGGCCTGCTGCAGCAAGCTGACATTGGATGCTTCATCCATCAAGGTGGCCAGAATATGAATCCCATCAATCGAGCTATGGTCTTTAGTCATGGCCAATGATTGTGCATCGGAAAGGGTTTGCTGCAGGCGATTGGTAAATTTCTCAAAACGCATTTTTGTTATTCCTCACAACAAATTTTCTACTTGATGGATATATGGGTGCGATTAATCAGATTTCAAATTATTTTTGTATATTTTTCAAAAACTTATTATCAAAAAAATATACAGATTTCAATTATAATATTGGTGTAGTCAAATCATATTTCAAGTAAGCGAAAGAGAATTTTTAATGAGACCCCAAGACTAGCGCTAACTCATCATCTTGATTAAGCTATTTAGTTGTATCGGGATAATTTAAAACAAAATTGGCTTACATATGCTGTCCTAACCCTTCTACCAAATGAAGAACTTCAGAGAGTTTCTGTTCAGTTTGAATCAATACTCGAGGTGATTAATGGCCTTATCACTGATAAAGAAAAATTAGTTCAGCAACTTCCGTATGGCTTTCGCTCATACTTTTGTTTGGGACAAAGTAGTTTCATGATTCATTTTTATAAGAGCATCTTTTATGGATGATGTTTTAATTATGCGGATTTGACGATCCTTTCCCATACTCTTTTTCATTAAAATAAGCGTGTAATCAACAATAAAAAAACACCCTCAATCAAGGGTGCGTCTAAATAACGATAAAAATTATGGAGCCGGATTTGGCTGCTGACAGTGAATCGCTTCAATACCTTTCAGTACGTCTTCAGATAAATCGATTTCAAAGGCCTGAATATTTTCTTTTAACTGATCCAGATTGGTGGCCCCAATAATAGTACTGGTTACAAAGAACTGCTGTTTGATAAAGGCCAAAGCCAATTGCGTCAAAGTCAGACCATGCTGCTCGGCCAGTTGTGCATATTGTTCGGTCGCCCATTCACTTTCCGGATTGCTATAGCGGCTAAAGCGCGAATATAAAGTAACCCGAGCATTGGCAGGACGCGCACCATGACGGAATTTACCGGTCAGATAACCGAATGCCAAAGGTGAATAAGCCAACAGGCCTACACCTTCGTATTTGGCAATTTCTGACATGCCCATTTCATAAGTACGATTCAATAAGCTATAGGGATTTTGCACACTGACAAACTTAGATAAACCAAGTTTTTCAGCCAGATGTAAAAATTTCATGGTGCCCCATGGGGTTTCATTGGACAGGCCGATATAACGAATGCGGCCTTTTTGAATCTCTTGATGTAAAGCGGTTAAGGTTTCTTCCAGATCTGTTACTGCACGATCTTCTGCCGCTTCTACATTACCATAGCCCAGCTTGCCAAAGAAATTAGTTGGACGTTGCGGCCAGTGCAGCTGATATAAATCGATATAATCGGTTTGCAGACGTGCCAAGGACTGGTCAATCGCTGATGCAATTTCATCTGCAACGAAACGGGTTCTGCCATCCCGGATATGACTGCCGCCTTGTGAAGGACCGGCAATTTTTGAGGCCAGAAAAAGTTGGTCACGGCCACCGCGAGAGGCAATCCAGTTACCAATCATACGCTCGGTTGCACCTTGCGTTTCAGGTTTTGGCGGTACCGGGTACATTTCAGCAGTATCCCAGAAATACAGTCCCTGATCCAAAGCATAATCCAGTTGCTGAAAAGCCTCTTCCTGTGTGTTTTGCTCACCAAATGTCATGGTGCCCAAACAAATTTCCGGCAAAAGAATGCCTGTATCTGCCAATGGTCTGAACTGCATAAAAAAATATCCTTAAAATTTATCGGTCGTTTATTGCGATCACATGCGCTCTAGCCTATCGGAATGATAAGGGGACTTAAATTATCTTTTCTAAAAAGCTTGTGCCAAATTGTTATGTTCGAATGAATTTGTGCTTTTAAAGTAGGGATAAAAAAAGCAAATCAGAAGATTTGCTTTTTTTTATTTTTGACTTATTCGTCTTCGAGCTCACCGGCACTGACCGTTTCTGGCTCCTCCAGAGAAACATCGAAAATCAGAATGGCTTTACCATCAGTTTCAATCATACCCTGTTCTTCAAGTGTCTTCAGTACACGGCCGACCATTTCGCGGGAACAACCGACAATACGGCCAATTTCCTGACGGGTAATACGAATCTGACGGCCATTTGGTAAAATCATCGCCTCAGGCTGAGAAGACAAGTCGATCAGGCAACGTGCAATACGGCCTGAAACATCAATGAATGCCAGATCAGTCACTTTACGTGTGGTATTTTTCAGACGGCGTACCAGCTGAGCAAATACCGCATAGCTCAGATCAGGATATTGCTTGCTGATTTCATGAAAATTTTCATAGGTGATTTCAGCAATTTCACACACATCACGTGTACGAACTTCTGCAGTACGTTGTGGATTTACCTCAAATAAACCCATTTCCCCAAAAAAGTCACCTGGATTTAAATATGCCACGACAATCTCACGATCATCATCTTCACGAAGAATGATGGATACAGACCCCTTCAAAATCAAATACAAAGATTTAGATTCTGATCCTGCATCAATGATCGTAGTACGTTTTGGATAACGATTAATATATGCACGTTTTAACAGTGCTTTCACGGATTCTGGTAATTGCCCCGGAGAAAGCGCATCTGTGCTTAATTGTGAAAAGTTTGAAGTCATGCTTACGGTTCCGAATATGGATAATGTATAGATCGCACAAGACCTAATGTGAACTTGTCACACAGTGGGATTGAAATTCCGTATCAACCCAATTTATGTTAGTGTACAGTTACTTGACAAATTTATAGCTTTTTTTAGGTAGTTGCAATGCAAACAAGCGTTCATTGGTTAGAGAATGTTGCTTTTGAAGCAAAAACTCAAAGTGGTCATACCATCATTATGGATGGTTCAGCGGAATATGGCGGTGAAAACCGTGGTCCCCGTCCAATGGAACTCCTTTTAACCGGTCTGGGTGGCTGTGCATCTTTTGATATTGTGACCATTTTGAAGAAAGCCCGTCAGGATATTAGCGATGTACGTTGTGAGTTAAAGGCTGAACGTGCGGATACAATTCCGGCAGTTTTCACGAAAATTCACTTACATTTTGTCGTGACAGGCAAAGCCATTAAAGAGAAACAGGTGGCAAAAGCCGTAGAACTTTCTGCAGAAAAGTATTGCTCTGCCAGCAAAATGCTTTCGGATGGCGGCGTTGAAATTACCCATGATTATGAAATTATCGAAGCAGAATAAACTTGCAATCTTCTAAAAATAGCAGCCTGAATGGCTGCTTTTTTATCCCAACAAATTGCCGGGAAAAATTTCTGAAGACTCTATCTGATTAAGTCCCTTGAACCAGGTAATGGGTGCCATCTTCAAAGATCAGAATATTGTCTGGAAATCTTAAAGCACCCAGCCGATGTCTGAACGCAATGCCCTGTTGACAATCGAGATATCGTTTACCCACTGAATAGTCTACACAAAATACGTTTTGCTGTTGTCCATACCATTGCAGTGCATCGATCGATTTGAGTAAACCGGTTTTTTCTTCAGTGGGTTTAAAATTCCGCCAATAATGTCCGGTAATCACTGGAATTTGATCGGTATAACTGTCCCACCATGGCAACCGATCGATCATACGCCATCGGCCACCGGCGTAAATGGGTTGCACCGCGATCTGTTCTGCACCTGAAGTGATGACCCGAATTGGATTATGCATCTGCTCACGCAGCTCTTTTTCTGCGAGGTGTTGCAATAAAGGTAAAGTTGCAGCTGGGTCTTTGAACTGGTGTTGGTATTGTTGCTGTTCATTCTGTATTAATTCATTAATACCTAAGGCTTGCAAATCCAGCGCTGTATGCTCAACGAATTTAGCATAGGCTTCTCTGAGCGAATTGAAATGAGAATCACGTAATCGATCAATGGATTGCTGATGCCAGCAGGCATGTACCACACGCAGCTGCTCAGACTCGAGCGCCACCGGCAAGCGATTTAAAAAATCCAGAATCCACTTACGGTCTGTGGCTGAAGCCTGTATGGAATCAAAAGGTTTCAGATCATCCTGATGCGGTGAACCAAAAAACCAGCCATTGCCTTCCCGAAAAGTATCGGTCAACAGGTTCAATTCATGATTGCCAATGACACATTGTGCATAGCCTTCATCTACTAGCTGTTTGACCCGCTTGATCACCGCGACACTATCCTGCCCCCGATCACACAGATCACCAACAAAAATCAGTTTACGCTGTTCAGGATGACGACCGTGCCGGTCATAACCCAATACATGAATCAGTTGTTCCAGTGCTGCAATCTCGCCATGAATATCCCCAACGATATCCACGGGGCCAGTGAAAGCCTGTTGTATAAATGAATATTTCACTTATGCATCCTGAGTTAAAATGAAGCCAGATGAACATCCTTGGAGTATGCTTTAAATTTTTTTAGATCGGAATACAGAACACTAGATACTTTAAATAGTTCAGTTAAAATATGTCAGGTTTAAATAAAGGTTTTTTATAAAATATATTTTATCTTGATTTTAAAATGACCTAAAAAATACCAGACATAATCCTTATATGCTTTAAGAGTTTAGTCCTGCTATTTTTTTGTATTTTTGAGTGCAGGCTGGACTTTATGAAACAATTAAATTTATTACATTAAAATTAAGTCATAAAAAAGCCCATTCTTTGAATGGGCTTTTTTGAATCTTGGTAGGTATATCCAGACTCGAACTGGAGACCTCTACGATGTCAACGTAGCGCTCTAACCAACTGAGCTATACACCTAGAATGTATGGCATATTATAAATTTTTCTGACTGAAGACAAGTCTTTTCATTTGATTTTCAAACTGTCAGCACAAGTTTTAAGCAAATCCTTGAATTTTTTCAATTCTTGATCAGTAAGTTCTGCTCCTGAATAAAGATACTTTTCAAAAATCCGGATTGCCTCTATAAATGCAGACTGATTTTCGACCTTAACCTGTTGGGATAAACGCTGCATCCAGTGATGAAAAGTTTCAGCAGGCTGTTTTTTGAGATCGTCAGCTAAAGATTGATTCAACTGTTGGATAGCACGATCAAATGGGGATTGAGCCTGTCGGGCTTTTAGATAAATTCTTAATATATAAGCTAGAATCAGTAATGCAATACTGCCGAGCAAAACCACAATACTCGAATAAACCGAACTCAGACCTAATTTTGATAGCCAGTTCTGTTGCGATTCTGCATTATAACCCACCACCTTGCTTTGCCACTGGTAGCTGGCATAATCGCTCCAGACCCGCATCTTGGTCATCCACTGATTATTCTGCGATGTCCAGGTCGAATTATTTGACCAGACTCTTTCATCTTGAGACAGCAGGTTTTGCATTCCGCCATCTATACGTTGCGGCGCAATCATGGCGGTCGGATCAAAGCGCTGCCATTTCTGATCTAACCAGACTTCTGTCCAGGCATGAGCATCCAGTTGCCGGACTTCCCAACTCTTACGATCCGGTGCCAGTTCCCCACCCTGATAACCAGTCACCACACGTGCAGGAATCCCGACATAACGCATCAGCATGACGAAACTCGATGCATAATGCTCACAAAACCCTTGCCGGGAGTTAAATAGAAATTCATCAATCCGGTTTTGTCCCAACTGGCCCGGTTTCAGGGTATAAACAAAGTTATTCTGCTGATACCAGTTGAGAACGTTCTGCACATAACGGCGTGGATCTTCAGCACTTTGCATATATAGGCGTTGTGCCAGCTGCTGCGCTTGAGGATCCAATCTGCGCTGTACCTGGGTATTGATTCGCGCAAGATATTGACCTACAGCCTGAGGATCATATTGTGTCCCCATCCACTGCAGCGGAATCGGTTCAACGCGTTGCGTGAGTCGTCGCGGTACAATACTCCAGTCCTGACGGTTATAATAACGGCGCTCTACAGGTATCGATTTTTCCAGCCCCATGATCCAGAACACCGAAGGATCCGCAGCCAGATATTGATAGTTCCATCCAACCGGCACTGGCGAGCTATCCATGGGCTGTCGCATTAAAGGTTGCTGATTGACGAAGCTGCTGGTCCAGCGTTGACCATCATATTCATCCAGTACCAAGGCGCGCCAATACAGCTCTGAACGCGGTGGGAGTTTGCTGACATCACCGATAATCCGGAAAGCCAATGCACTAGACTGCGATAATTCAGCAATATCACCAGGCGACATGCTGTCGCTAATACCGGTCACGCCTTTATTTTCTGGGATGGGAATATGCCAAAGTGGTGGCAAACGCGGGAAGAAAATAAACAGCAGCAGGAAAAATGGAATGGCGTACAGGATAAACTTCGCTACATGCTTGGCATCCTGTTGTAATGCTGCACGCTGGGTGGTCTGCTCCTGCTCAAACTCGCTGGTCTGAATCCGGTACAGGCCAATCAGACAGCTGATTAAACACAGCACAATCACGATCGCCATGCCAAATGACTGACTGTATAAAAATGAACTGGCAGCGACAAACAGGGCAAAATTAAACAAAATAATTAAGTCACGCCTGTTTTTACTTTCCAGTGATTTGGCAAATAAAAATGTCGATAAAACTGCCACTCCAGCTTCAACACCAATAAAGCTCTGATAACTTAAATAAATACTGCCCAGTGCCAAAACTGTGAGCAAGAAGGTGCCAATTTTAGGAAATGGCTGCTGACGTTTCAGATAAATCCAGATACACAGAATACTGATGGCGAAAATAATGCTGAGTAAGACCGGAATAAATGCCATTTGGGCGATGAGAATCAGGCTCAAGGTCAGTACAATCGAAGTATGGATTTTTGCATTGATCATTGCTTTATCTGCCTTAGGCCTGTGCCAATAACTGTTTGGCTTTACGCAGTTGCGCTTCACCTGCACCCTGTGGCAATTCGGCTTGGGGCAAATGCAGTGCATAAGCACATTGTTGTTGCTCGCATTGCTCGATCAGTCCCATCATAAATTCAAGTTTTTCTTCATGTGATTGCGTCGGCATATGTTCATAATGAATCTCGATACTGTGTTCATCCTGATACTGCTCAAAAACCTTGACATATAAGCCCTGTCCTCGGGCAAACTGCTTCCAGGATACCGACTGCAAGGAATCGCCAGTCTGGTAATTTCGCAGTTCGCGAAATTCATCCATATCTGGTTCAAAGCGGTTCAGATGGTATCTATTTTCTGCGCTAAAAACTTCTGCTTTGGGCGCAACCCAGGCAGTATGCTGATGATAAAGATAAGTCCAGGCCCGAACCAATCCAAAAGGATAAACCGAATATATTTGAATGACGGGATAATCAAATTTACCGCGTTGCTCTGCATAAAATGGCAGGATAAACTGCTGCTTCTGTGCATTCAGATAAACTTTGTGTAGCTGATTTCCAGCTTTAATATACAAATAATGTGGTCGAACTTGCTGCTGCTGAAAATACATTTGCAGATTCAGACTGTGTCCGACCTGCCCCACTTCATCCGCGATTAATTCAATCTTCAAGCCATGCAGCTGCTTAAACGTCAGATAAAAACTGATACACAGCACAGCACTGATTAAAAAGCAGAAACCTAAAATCAGATTGTTGGCATAATTCACCCCTGCCACAAAGGTGATCAAGATCAACACCAGATACAGATAGCCCTGCTGATAAATAAATACCAAGACGTCTTTCTGCGAGAGCTGTTTCTGCTGTGAAAATTGAAAGCGTTTGGCCAGCCATTCTTGCCAGGTTTTATCCAAGAGAGGACTCCTTTAGCTGACCGCAACCTGTTGCATGACATTCAAAGTTTCAGCTTCACTCAAACCCAGACGATGTGAAGTCACCGCCACAAATACGGCCTGTACGTCATCCGCTGTGACAAAGGCACGTTGCTGAATCAGCGCATGCGCTTGTGCTGCACGCTTGAGTGCCAATAAACCACGGGTGGACAGGCCATGACGGTTCTTGCGGGTTTCTTCCGCCAGATCCAGCAGATATTCCTGAATCGCTTCACTCATAAAGACCTGATGCGCCAGACTTTGCAGATCCAGAATTTCATCTTCAGTAAAAATATGCGCCAGACTGGCAATCAGGGCAAAACGGGATTCCTGCTGTAATAACAGCTTCTCGGCATGACGCGATGGATAACCCAAAGACAAACGCATCAGAAAACGATCCAGCTGCGATTCCGGCAAGGCATAAGTGCCGCTTTGAAACAGTGGGTTCTGTGTGGCAATCACCCAGAATGGTTTTGGCAAGGCATAGCGTACGCCATCAATGGTGGCATAACCCTCTTCCATGGCTTCAAGTAAGGCACTCTGGGTTTTGGGGCTACAACGGTTAATTTCATCTGCCAGTAAAATCTGGGTGAAAATCGGGCCTTGTTTAAACTCGAACTGATGTTCTTTCTGGTTAAACATATTAATACCGATGACATCGCTGGCCAGCATATCGTTGGTAAATTGAATCCGCTGGAACTTCAACCCTGCCAGATGTGCCAGACTACTCGCCAATGTGGTTTTCCCCAGACCCGGTAAATCCTCAAATAGAACATGACCACCTGCAATCAGACAGCACAGCGCCAACTTGGTCTGGGCCTGCTTGTCCAGTACGATGGCATTGACCTCTTCAAAAAAATGCTGGATCTTGGGCGCATAACTTGCAATCTTTTGTTCAAGCACAGTATTGAGATGTGCAGTATCGTTATTTTCCTTTTGTTTCATGCCCCAGATCACACTAATTTTCCTAATAAAACACGGTCTAGGATTAACATACACTGAAATTTTAATTTCCCCAAAAGATCAATTCTCTATCTGTGTAACTGAATGAGAATACCCGCGACAAAATGGCGAAAATTCAAATAAAAATAGGTGGGTTTTATCAAGTACGGAGAAAATGGCAACATAGAAAACAGGCAAAAAAACCGGTTCAAGAAGAAATCATTTTTTCTTCGAGTGCGAGTATTAATACCTCGTATACATTTTATTTATGATAGTTAAAACACCATACTTAAAAGGTATGCAGATTTATTTTTATCCTGGATTTGAATCAAGAATATTCTGAAACAACTGAGTGAATGAAATGAGAGGTCATTCGCTCGGCCATTTTTAAGACCGATATTTAGGCATAAAAAAGCGCCTCGAAAGGCGCTTGTTTTACTCAAAAATTAACACGGACATTTCTTCATCCCACTGCCTGCCGATGGATAACGCGAATCCACACAGTGACGATAAAATGTTTTCGGGTCCATCGCTTCCAGGTCTGGATGATGCTTGCGCATATGCTCCACATAGGTCTGGTAATCTGGCACCCCAACCATCAGGCGGAAACTTTGCTGCAAGCGTTGCCACAAGGTCGCAATACGTGACCAGTTTTTCGGATTCAGAATCAAATCCTTTTGTGACATCACGGTCATTTTGATGATTTTATAAATCATGGTTTTTCCGCTTTTGGCAAATTTCAGATTCATAAGACTCTCCTTAATGACCTTTCGCTGGCTGAATGTCTTCAGGATCGCGATAGATGGCTTCCGCTTCATGCACAGAAGGATTCGGATCTGCTAAAGCACGACGAATCACGCGAATCGCGGCGAACAGCATCACAAAAGCAACGATCATAAAAAAGGCACAAAGTGCGGCATTAATCTGATTCGACATGGCCACAGTCTGCATTTCTGCAATACTTTTAGCCGGCGCCAGGATTTCATTATTGGCGATGGCCGTATTGAAACGATCAGCTTGTGCCAGGAAACCAATCTTCGGATTTTCGTGGAAAATCTTCTGCCAGCCGGCAGTCATGGAAGTAATGAACAGGAAAACGGTCGGGATAATGGTGACCCAGACATATTTCTGTTTTTTCATTTTGAACAGAATGACTGTACCGAGAATGAGCGCCATCGCAGCCAGAATCTGGTTACCAATACCAAATAGCGGCCATAAGCTGTTAATGCCGCCGAGTGGATCGACCACGCCCTGATAGACGAAGAAGCCCCAACCTGCGACTGCAACCGCAGTACCCAGCAAGTTACCAAAGAAATTATGCGAGTTTTTCACCGCAGGAATCACGATGCCGACTGTATCCTGCACCATAAAGCGACAGGCACGCGTACCGGCATCTACCGCTGTCAGAATGAATAGAGCTTCAAACAGAATCGCAAAGTGATACCAGAACGCCATCATTTCACGGCTATTAAAAATTTCCGTGATGATATGCGCCATACCAATCGCAAAAGTCGGTGCACCACCTGTACGTGACAGAATCGAGTTTTCACCGACTTCTTGAGCCAATAAAGTCAAGGCTTCAGGAGTTACCACAAAACCAAGGGTACGCACTGCTTCTGCCGCACTTTCTGCGGTAGTCCCGAGTAAGGCGGCTGGCGAGTTAATCGCAAAATAAATTCCCGGATCCAGAACTGCGGCACAGATCAAAGCCATGATCGCCACAAAAGATTCCATCAACATACCGCCATAACCGATCACACGGATATCGCGTTCGTTATTGACCAGTTTCGGTGTCGTTCCCGAAGAGACCAAGGCGTGGAAACCGGAAATAGCACCACAGGCAATGGTAATAAACAGGAATGGGAACATGGAGCCTGCAAATACCGGGCCTGTACCATCAATAAACTTGGTCACCGCTGGCAGTTTCATTTCAGGCATGGCAAACAGAATACCAATCGCCAGACCCGCAATTACACCAATTTTCAAGAAAGTGGATAGATAGTCACGTGGTGCAAGCAACAGCCACACCGGCAATACTGATGCAATAAATCCATAGATAATCAATGCCCAGGTCAGCTCAGTTCCCGATAGTGTGAAGAACGGCCCCCAGTACGGATGTTGCGCGATGTTTTCACCGTAGATGATCCCGAGCATCATCAATACAAAACCAATAATCGAGACTTCTGCAATTTTACCCGGACGGATAAAACGCATATACACGCCCATAAAGATCGCAATCGGAATCGTGGCAGCAATACTGAACACACCCCACGGACTATTGGTCAAGGCTTTGACGACCACCAGTGCCAGTACAGCCAGGATGATAATCATTACACCCAAGGCACCCAGCATGACGATAATACCGGCAAAGGTGCCGAGTTCCTGCTTGGCCATTTCACCGAGTGAACGACCGTCACGACGGGTCGAAATAAACAGCACCAGAAAATCCTGTACCGCACCGGCCAGTACTACACCGACCAAGAGCCAGATGGTTCCGGGCAAATAACCCATTTGCGCGGCCAGGATCGGACCGACCAGCGGGCCTGCACCGGCAATTGCAGCAAAGTGATGGCCAAACAAAACACTTTTATTGGTTGGCACATAGTCCAGACCATCGGCCAGACGATGCGCAGGGGTTAAACGGCGTTCATTCAGCTCAAATACTTTGGTGGCAATAAACAGGCTATAGAAACGGTAAGCAATGCTATAGACACAGGCAGCTGCCAGTACCAGCCAGACTGCATTGACATGCTCACCCCGACTCAGGGCCAGCACTCCAAAGGAGACTGCACCCACAATGGCTACCAAAAGCCAAATCAATTTCGAAGTCAGCGTCGACTTCTTTTGTAAAGTTTCCATTCAATCCCTCATATTGTGATGCATACAAATCAGCGTGATTGTTGTTGTTCGAGGTACTGCTGTTTTCCCTTGCGACTTTACGCCTGTTCTTTTGCTTTTCCTCTAAGACTTTGGCATAAAAAAAGGGATGATTTAAATCATCCCTCTCGATAATAGTCTATTTTCAAACCATTATGCACGTTCTAAATAATCACCAGTACGGGTGTCTACACGAACGCTTTCTTCTTGCTGTACGAATAATGGAACACGTACCACAGCACCTGTTTCAAGTTTCGCCGGCTTACCGCCACCGCCAGAAGTATCACCACGAACACCTGGATCAGTTTCAACGATTTTAAGTACTACGAAGTTCGGTGGAGTCACGTTTAAAGGCACGCCATTGAACAACATGATGGTACATTTTTCATTTGAATCGTCTTTTAACCATTTTGCAGCCTCGCTCATCGCTGTTTTATCAGCTGCGATCTGTTCAAAGGTAACAGGATCCATGAAGTTCCACATTTCGCCATCGTTGTACAAGTATTCCATTTCTACTTCAACGATATCAGCCGCTTCTAGGTTCTCGCCTGATTTGAAAGTTTTTTCCAGAACTTTACCTGATTTAAGGTTACGTAATTTTACGCGGTTAAAAGCTTGGCCTTTACCTGGTTTTACGTATTCGTTTTCCATGATTGAACATGGGTTGCCATCAAGCATAACCTTAAGGCCTGACTTGAAATCATTCGTAGAATAATAGGCCATGACTGGCGCACTCCAAACTTACTAACTTTAATCTATCGATGCTAAGGGCTGTTGCAATGTCATTTAGCAAGTCTGACACGAACATTAAGTTGCCACATGCACATTCATTTAATGTTACGTATTCTAAATGAGCAATGGCGCTCGCCGCAATGAAAAATTCCGCTTTCAGCCCTTCACACTGCCTAAGTTAGCATCAGGCATGAAAATCCTTTGTTTATTCATGTCTTGCTGGACGCTAAAATGCCATCCGGCTGTCATCATTTTTGACATATAGTCATGACGACAAATTTTATCGCACAGCAGATTATTCTGGTTCTCGACAAACTGTTAAACTGCAACCCTCTGGCCTTGCCCTCCCACTTCTACTGTTAATCTTCCAGCATGACAAACTATTTATATCAAGAACAAAACTGGCAATCACAGCTCAGCGACCTGATCACTGATCCACGCGAACTGCTTGAAGTACTGCAACTTGCACCAGAGCAACTGCTCTCAGGTGCCATTTTGGCCAGTGAACAGTTCAAATTACGCGTGCCACGTGCTTTTGTCGGCAAAATACAGTCAGGCAATCCTTTAGACCCCCTGCTTTTACAAGTGCTGCCCCATCATCTGGAACTGGAAGAACATCCAGGATTTGTTACCGATCCCTTGGGCGAAGAACAGGCCAATCAGCAACCCGGCGTACTGCACAAATATAAATCCCGTTTCTTGCTGACCTTGACTGGTGCCTGTGCCGTGCATTGCCGTTATTGTTTCCGTCGACATTTCCCCTATCAGGAAAATCTGCCTAAAAACGAAGACTGGATAAATATCAAGCAATATCTGGAAAGCCAGCCCGATATTAATGAAGTAATTCTGAGCGGTGGTGATCCACTGACCTTATCGAACCGGAAATTAAAAACCTGGATTGAACGACTAGAATCAGTACCACATCTCAAATTCTTAAGAATACATTCACGAGTTCCTATTGTGATCCCCAACCGAGTCGACGAAGAGCTACTTAGCATGTTAAAAAACAGTAGGCTACGTATTATTCTGGTGGTACACTCAAACCATGCATCGGAGCTGGATGACTTCACTTGCAAGCGTTTAAACCAACTGGTTCAACAACAGATTACTGTGCTGAATCAGGCAGTTTTATTAAAAGGTGTGAATGATTCTGCTCAGGTTTTGACAGATTTAAGCTATCGCTTGTTTGATGCCGGGGTGATGCCGTATTATTTACATGTACTTGATAAAGTAAAAGGTGCACATCATTTTGATTTACCACCTGATGACATTTATGAGATTTATACTGAAGTTTTAGCGAACCTTCCGGGGTATTTGGTTCCTAAACTGGTTCGAGAAATAGCGGGCGAGAACAATAAGACACCGCTTTTTGGGGTTTCAACATTTTTGAGTTAAATAATAAAGATGAGCAAGCATACGTCCGACATTTTTCAGACACCGACGGAACTCACACGGGATCAGCTGAGCTTTTGCCCGACGACTGCCAAAGCTTTGCAAGAGTGGGTTTCCGGTATTTCAATTTTGCAACTGGGAAATTCATCCAAATCCCTGTTTAATGCCTTATTAGAAATTTCTGAGCTGAAATGCACAGAAACCCTGCGCTTTGACCTGATTCAGGTCTTGCATCCGACCCTTGAAAATGTTCTGACCAGTCTGGAAAAGCATTTTGTCAATCAGGGGCTGATTACTTCGGATCGTAACGATCAAATCATTGAACTGGCCATGCTGCTGCGTAGCCATTTTGCCAAAATTTATATTGATATCGTCAAACGCTGTAATCATCAACTGACCCATCAAAAATTTTCCCTGTTTTCTCTGGGTAAAAAGAAAAGCATTCAAACCGCGCGTATGGTGTCGATTTATTATGCTTTGCAACAGCTCAGCCTGCTGTTATATCAACAGCATATGTTATACAGCACACCGGATATGGGGCAATGGTTGGCTGCACATCAACTGCTTGAATGTGCAATCGAAAATAATTTCTACCAAAGCAATATCAATCAGGTTTTAGGCACCCAGCACGAGATCCAGAATATTGCACATGCTTATGCTCAACTGATTTTACTGGATATTTTTAATACCCATCAGATTCGCCCTGCAGAAATTCAGGGGCTGTACCTATGCAGTTTTGACTGGGCCAAACTGGTGCAGATTCTACCGAAAGAAACCACACTGTCCCGCTATGTGGTGGATGCCAGCAAAGATCACCCCCCGATCTTTAATTCGCATCAGGGTGAAAATTTTCAGCCAAGCTTCTATATTTCCACCCAGAATCTGATGGAACATTTGACCCATACTCAAAGCAAAAATGCCCAGTATCTGTCGCGTAATGAAAAACTGTTCCTGACCCCTGCACTACATTTTCATATCTATAATCTGCTCTCGAATAATATCGAACGCCGTCACGAACGTTATGAATATTCAGCCCAGATCAATATCTGCTTTGGCTTGACGGTGGCACATTTTTATCTATCCAAAGGTAAAAACTTTAACGAGACCCTGGAACTTGAGGCCAATTATAACTTCCAGAGTGAAAGCAGTTTTGTCAGCTCAATGGAAAATGCCATTCCAAGTGGTTTTAGCAGCATCAAGGCCCTCGATCGCGAAACCAAACAGATTCATAGTGCTGAAGTTCTGGATATTAGTGTCAATGGTTACCGGATTAAATGGACTGGTATTACCCCTGCCAATCTGAAAACCGGTGAATTTATTCTGGTTCAGGAAAAATCACAGCGTCAGTGGCGTGGTGGTGTGATTCGCTGGATCAAGCAATCGACCGACAAGAGTCTGGAAATTGGTCTGGAAGTTCTGGCTCAGGAATTATTCCCTTGCGCGGCTTATAGCCGTACCGAACGCCATCATGTCAATTATCAGCCTGCACTGCTGGTAAAAATGACGCAACTGGATCAGGTCACGACCAGTGTGATTGTCTCTGGTTCACAGATGTTTAGGGAAAAACAAACCATTCATTTACGCCTCGGTCAGAAAGAATTAAAAATCTATCTGACCAAAGCACAACTGATTACGCAGAGTTTTATCCGTTTTGATTATGAATTATTGAATGATCAAGAAGAAGAAATGATAGAAAACTTTATCGGTCAGCACATGAATGAAAGCAGAAATCATGATTTATGGGAAGCATTGAAGTGAGAAATCCATTATTGTCTAAAAAGTTAAAACGTACCGAAACACGTTTACTGATTATTGATGATAATCAAATTAGATATAACCAAATCCGTGATCTTCTGACCAGCAATGACTATCAGGTCGATGCTGTCCTGCTTGATGATTTGCAATCTTTTGAAAAACAGTTAAATTTTAACTGGGATCTGATTATCTTTGGCCGTGCTTATGATCTGAAATATGAACAGGCCTTAAGTCTGGTGCGTCTTTCCCAGCAGTCTCATCTGCCGATGATTTTGCTTAAACCGGATGACTATCAGGCTGAACACTATGCCCAGTATATTCATAAAGGAATTTATGACATTCTCAATTTTGACTACCTGGAACGCTTTTATGTGGGACTGGTTCGGGCATTGTCATTTAGCCGTGTATCGCAGACCCAGCAACATTTGCTCAATGAACTGGAAGCAGCACAAAGTCAGACACAATCCTTAGTCGAAGATAGTAACCGTGCCATCGCAACCATTCAAGAAGGGATTCATATTCAGGCCAATGCAGACTATCTGAAACTGTTTGGCTTACAAAGTGAAGACGAGATTATTGGCCTGCCGCTGCTAGATCTATTACAACCTTCTGATCTAAACGACTTTAAAACACGTTTCAAAAAGATTTCTCAAGGCCAGGTCGATTTAGGCCGGGTTGAAATCCACTCTCTTAATCCGCGTGTCGCCGCATCTAACCCATTAAAACTGGAATTCTTGCCATCCAGCGCTGAAGAAGATGCACTACAAATTACTATTGATACTCAGGCTCAAGCAGGCAATACCGAGAAGCCGGCCGGAAAACCGAGTACTTTCCAGCTCCTTAAACGTGAAATAACCAAACAGTCCGCACCTGTAAATGCCATAGTAACTTTCTCTTTAAGTTCCTATGAACCAGAAATTCTACAGTCTGAGTGGACGACGTTTAGTGGATATTTCAAAGCTGTTAAAGAATTCCTCAAAGAACAAACCCATGTTCCATTATTCAAGCTGGAATATGACGTCCTTGTCGGTCTGTTCCAGGCAGATTCCAAAGCAATTCTTGAATCCAAACTGATCGGATTAAATGCACTCAGCAAGCCACAATTAGTGACAGTGGGACAAAATTCGTTCCCGCTCAATTTACGCATGGGTTATGTGGTTCTGGAACAGGGTTTAAATGATGAAGCGCACTGCAATGAACTGATTGCACGAGCCTTTTCTACGTCTTTACCTCAAGCAGAAGTAGCACCTGAATTTGTACTGGATATTCCTGCTTCACTGAGTAACCCGCCATCTCTAGAAATGCCGCAGATCGATTTTAGTGTGGCCGAGACACCAATCGAAAGCCCAACAGTTGCGGCGATCAGTCCAGCAGTCAGCTCTATTCCTGCGGCGACACCTCATATCCTGAAAGCTTTGAGTGAATGTCTGGATCGTGGTGAAATCCATTTAAAATATCAGCAGTTGTATGATAAAGAAGATACCCGTCTTTATACTTATGAAGTGACCAGCGGCTTCATTTATGAGAATAAATGGCAGGATATTTCTACACTGCTTGAACTACATGAAGATGATGAGCTGTCGATTAAACTGGATCGCTGGATTCTGGTTGAAGCCAGTAAACAGTTACACAATTTTATTACCCAGTATCCGGATGCGACATTAATCGTGAATTTGAACCGTGCGGTACTCTTTAAAGACCGTAGCTTCCCGGAATTTATTTCCAAGCTGATTACGATTATTCGCAGCAAAGTCCGACATCCGCTGATCCTGCAATTCTCAGAAGAAGATATTCTGCTGAATCAACAGGATGCACAGAAATATCTACGTGTTCTGCATGAACATGGCGCGCTGATTGCGCTGCGTGATTTTGGTCAATCGATGTATGGTCCGAATTTGCTGCGTGAGCTGGAAATAGATGGTGTCAGCTTGCATTCCAGCTTGACCCAGATGCTGAATAACGAGACTGGAGTCGAGCAGCTGCAGGAAAAAATCACCAGCTATAATGATATCAAACCGCTGAATATTCTGGTCCGCGAATTAAATGATATGACCCTGTTCGCCAATGCCTGGAATGTTGATGCCCGCTTTATTCAAGGGGATTATTTCCAGAAAAAACTCGATCACCTGATTGATGTACAAGAGCATTAAATAGTTATATGCCTGCCATGCGGTTATAGTCAAACTACTTTATTATCCATACAGGATTCGAAAAAAACTCGAAATAATTCATCGACTGAGTCGATCAACCATTCTTTACGCTTACGTTTAACCCATGCCCACATCTGTTCTATAGGATTTA